>NJBL01000029.1 GCA_005223145.1 bacterium (candidate division B38) B3_B38
GCACCCAGCTGTTTTTCGCCTCCAATCGAGACAATGGCGACCAGTACTGGGATTGCGAGATTTATATAAGCGAATGGGACGGAGAAAAATGGAGCGAACCGAGAATCTATGACAGTACCTTTGTGACCGCGGACAAACCCGACTGGGGAGTAACCATACCCAGAGACTTTCAAACCTTCATTTTCTCCAGTGGAAGAGAGCCTGCCCAGCCTCAGTCGGTCCAGATGTTTCAGTCAATATGGCTGGGAGATAAGTGGTCGCAGCCGGAAGCTCTCCCGGCGCCGGTAAATTCGGGAGGATGGGAAGCCACACCCTATATAACTCCCGATGGAAAAACTCTGTATTTATGCTCAGATCGAGGCGAAGAAAATAAACAAGATGTGGATATATGGAGATTTGATTTTATCAACGGGGTATGGACAAACCCACAGTTGATGCGTGGACCCTTCTTTTCTGATAAGCATGATTACGACCCCTGTCTCTCACCAGATGGAACGAAGTTTTATTTCACATCTGATAGGGACGGAGGCTTAGGCGATTCGGATATATACGTGGTAGAAAAGATATTTAAAAGATAAGCTTGATCTGTAATGGCGTGGAATGATAAGGATTTGTTTGTTAACGCTTTTTAATACATAAGGCAATTAACCATAAGGGAGTGGAAGCTAAAGGCGTAGTTGATGCTCCCTTCCTCAGTTGAGAGATTGGAAAGGAGGTTGTGACTATGTCCGACCTGGTAAAACGAGGCAAAAAAGTGCTGACCCCGGCATTAGCTTTTGATACCCAGGTAGTAGCTGTTAAAGCAGAGGGATGCTGGGTTGAAGGGGATGATGGGCGAAAGTATCTCGATTTCAGCTGTGGTACAGCGGTGACCAACATCGGACATCGCCCTCCCAGGGTGGTCAAAGCTGCCCAGGCTCAGCTTGAGCGGTTTATACATTCAGGCTGCATCTTCTATTATGATTCCCTTGTAAAACTTGCCGAAGAGCTGACCAGCATCACTCCCGGCGATATAGATATGTTCTTCGTCGCCAACGCGGGGAGCGAGGCAGTGGAAGGAGCTTTAAAGCTTGCCCGATGGGTCACCCAGCGAGGGGGAGTAATCTGCTTCAGAGGAGCCTTTCATGGGCGCACCATGGGAGCTCTCTCTGTCACCTCCTCTCGGGTCCACTACCGGAAGAGGTATGAACCCCTGATGTCTTCTGTGTATCGAACCCCTTACCCCTACTGCTATCGCTGCCCTATGGGACAAGAAGAGGGGAGGTGCTCCCTGGATTGCTTCCAATACCTGGAGAGGTTGCTGGAACAAGATATACCTTCCTCCGATATCGGGGCAGTGATCATGGAGCCTGTGCTCGGGGAAGGGGGATATGTGGTTCCACCAAAATCTTATATGGAGCGACTGAGGGAGCTGTGCGACCGATATGAGTTCCTCCTCATTTTTGATGAAGTCCAATCGGGGATGGGGAGGACGGGCAGATGGTTCGCCAGCGAGCATTTTGGAGTTGTTCCCGATATTATTTGCATCGCCAAAGGGATAGCTTCGGGCTTTCCCTTGAGCTCTTTCGGAGCCTCCAGGAAGTTGATGGGTGAGTGGCCCCCCGGAGCCCACGGAACCACCTTTGGGGGAAACCCCATAAGCTGCGCCGCTGCTGTGGCAACTATTGCAACCATTAGAGAGGATAAGCTGCTGGAAAAGTGCCAGGAATTGAGCCCCTGGGTTATAGAGAAGTTTAAGAAGCTACAGGAGAAGTACCCGGTTATCGGTGATATAAGGGGTCTGGGCTATATGATCGGGCTCGAACTGGTCCATGAGGACAAAAAGCCCGCCCCGGAGATAACATCCCGCCTGTTGAAGCTGTGCCTGGAAGAGGGCTTGATTCTCATAAACTGTGGCACCTGGTCTAATGTGGTAAGATTTATCCCCCCATTGGTAGTCACACGCGAGGAGCTGGAAAAGAGCTTGACCATCTTGGATAAAGCATTTCAGCGGCTGAGCTAAATTCTCAGAGCGCTGAAAAAAGTTGGCAAACAGAGGGGGGAGCTGTGATATAATTTTAAGTTAAAGCTGTCGTTTTTCATAATCTCAAGGAGTTGAAATGTCCGAAAAGATTTCCTTTTTGCTTAAAGATGGGAGTTGCTGAAAAGCCTTTAAGCTAAGGAGAATACCAACCGAGAGAATTGTTGATGATTAACAGAAGCATCCTGCCTAATGCGATAACGGTGGTCACCGAAAGAATGCCCCAGGTCAAATCGGTCTCCATAGGGGTATGGCTGAAGGAAGGTTCCCGTGACGAGCCGGAAGCGCAGAATGGCATCCACCACTTTTTAGAACATATGATGTTCAAGGGCACCACCAGCCGCTCTGCCAAGAGGATTGCCCGGGAGATTGACTCTTTAGGAGGAGGGCTGGATGCCTTTACCGAGAAGGAAAACCTTGGCTTCTTTGCCAAAGTGCTGGACGAACACCTTCCCCGGGTGATAGTGCTGCTGGCGGATATTGTGCTTAACCCCCTCCTCAGAAAGGAAGATATAGACAGGGAGCGAGGAGTCATTCTGGAAGAGATCAGAATGCTACAGGACAACCCCGAGGGGCTCATCCATGAGCTTTTCATCAACGCTTTCTGGGAGAATCATCCCCTGGGGAGACCCATTCTGGGCACCCTTGAGACAGTGGCGAAATTTGACCGTGAGGTGCTGAAAGAGCACTTCGAGAAGAGCTTCATGCCGGATAATATGCTGATAACCGCCGCCGGAAACCTCCGCCACGAGCAGGTGCTGGAGCTCATTTCCCGCTCCTTCACCCTGCAGGGGGGTGCCAACATAAAGGAGCGCACACCCCCCAAGGCAGTCTTCGCCATCAAACTGCACAACAAGAAAGAGCTGGAGCAAGTTCACCTCTGTCTGGGAACCAGCTCCCTCCCGTACAATCACAAAGACAGGTATATCTATTATCTGATGAACCTGATGCTGGGCGGGAGCGTCAGTTCCCGCCTATTTCAAAATATCCGTGAGAGGAAGGGATTGGTCTACTCCATCTTCTCCTACCTCAGCCACCATCTGGATGCCGGCTACCTGGCTATCTATGCCGGAACAAGTAAGAATAATGGCAGGAAGGTGGTAAAGCTGATAATCGATGAAATAAAAAGATTAAAATCCCAGCCTGTAAAAGATAAAGAGCTCAGGCTGTTCAAAGACCGGCTAAAGGGGAGCCTCATGCTGGGGCTGGAGAGTACCACCAGTCGGATGGCTAATTTAGCCCGCCAGATAATTTACTTCGGACGGTGCTTCACCCTCGACGAGATCCTTGCAGGAGTAGAGGAGGTAAGCGTGGAAGATATCAGTCGAATTGCCTATTCGCTTTTCAACCAAAGGCAGCTCGCTCTGGTTGCCCTGGGAGATGTAGAAGGATTTAAAATAAAAGCGGAAGAGCTAGTCTGTTAGGGTGAAATTACGGTATAATGTTCTAAATCTGAGGGGAGGGCGAAAGAGATCGAACTCAAGGTTAACATTCTGGGGAGCGGCAGCTCGGGAAACTCCATCTTTATCGGAACTGATAAGGTCAAGCTCCTTATCGATGCAGGCCTGAGCTGTCGGGAGACAGAGCGCAGGCTTAACCTTATGGGGGAACAGCTATCCAACATAGATGCTCTGTTGATCTCTCACGAGCACCACGACCATATAGTAGGGGCATCCGTCATCTCCCGGCGATATAAGACACATCTCTATATCAATGAAAAGACATTAGAAGCTTTAAAGAGAGGCAACTTCCATACGAGCAACACCGTTCTTATTGAAGGAGGAAATCCTTTTCGCATCGGGGATATAGAGGTTATCCCCTTCTCCGTCCCCCACGATGCCGCCGACCCCCTCGGATTTAACCTGGTCTGTGGACATATCAAATTAGGAATAGCTATCGATTTAGGTTCCCTCTCCCATCTGGTGAGGGAGCGCCTTCGGGGGTGCGACCTTCTGGTGCTGGAGGCAAATCACGACATTGAAATGCTCAAAAACGGTCCTTACCCCTGGGAGGTGAAGCAGCGGGTTATGAGCCGTCTGGGGCATCTGTCCAATGAGGATGCCGCCGCTTTGCTGAAGGAGATCGTGGAGCCACGCTCCCAATATCTATTTTTAGCCCATATGAGCAAGGTGAACAATCTTCCTCAGTTAGCCCTTTACCACTCCCAGAAAGCACTTCGGGAGGCAAATAACCACCTCGCCAGGGTTTTCCTCACCTATCAGGATAAGCCGAGCGAAATAATAAAAATTAGGGTCTAAAAGGAGGATAAGGCATTGATTCCCAGATATTCAACCCCCGAGATGCAACGCATCTGGAGCCCCGAGTATAAATTCCAGAAATGGCTGGAGGTGGAGATTGCGGTATGCGAGGGGTGGGCTCACCTGGGCCAGATACCATCCCAGGCAGTGGAGAAAATCACCTCCAGGGCGAGCTTCTCTGTGCAGCGCATAGAAGAGCTGGAGGAAGTGGTGCGGCACGATGTGATAGCCTTTCTCACCAATGTCGCTGAAAATGTGGGAGAGGAAGCGAGATACATCCATCTGGGGCTCACCTCCTCCGATATCTTGGATACATCCATGGCGCTGCTGCTGCGGGAAGCCTGCCAGATTATCCTGCAAGACCTGGAGGAGCTCTCCCGGGTTCTCCAGCGGCGGGCACTGGAGCACAAAGATACCCCCATGATCGGGCGCACCCATGGCATCCATGCCGAGCCGATAACCTTCGGATTGAAGTTAGCGCTCTGGTGGGATGAGAACCGCAGAAACATAGAGAGGCTGAAAAGGGCAATAGAGACCATCAGCTACGGGAAGATCTCCGGAGCGGTGGGGAGCTTTGCCCATGTGGAGCCCTCGGTGGAGGAGTATACCTGCCGCAAGCTGGGGTTGAAGCCAGCCCCCATTTCCAGCCAGATCATCCAACGCGACCGATACGCTGAGCTTCTCACCTCACTGGCTATTATCGCCAGCTCGGTGGAGAAATTCGCCACCGAAATCCGAAACCTCCAGCGCACCGACATCCGCGAGGTAGAGGAGTACTTCTCCCCCGGGCAGAAGGGCTCCTCGGCTATGCCTCACAAGCGCAATCCCATAGCCTGCGAGCAGGTATGCGGATTAGCTCGCCTGGTAAGAACCAACAGCCTGGCAGCTCTGGAAAACATCCCCCTGTGGCACGAGCGAGATATCACCCACTCGTCGGTAGAAAGGGTGATTCTGCCCGACAGCACCACCCTGGTGGACTACATCCTCAAGCGGTTCACCCGCATCCTCGACCGACTGCTGGTCTATCCCGAGCGGATGATAGAGAACCTCAACAAAACCCAGGGGTTGATCTTCTCAGAGTCAATCCTCCTGGCTCTGATAAGAAAGGGGCTCTCCAGGGAGGAGGCTTATCAGATAGTACAGCGAAAAGCTATGGAGGGGTGGAAGGGAAACCGCTATTTCAAGGATTTAGTCCTTGAGGACGAGGAGATAGGGAAATATCTCTCCCGGCAGGAGATTGACTCCGCCTTTGACCTCCGGGAGCATCTTCGTCATGTGGACCATATCTTTGATAGGGTCTTCTCCCCAGCCGGAGGGTAACGAAGGAGGGCGGTGAGCCGCCACTTTTAAGGAATTATTCCGATGAAAGCAAAAGTCTTTGTCACTTTTAAAGAAGGAGTTTTGGACCCCCAGGGCAAGACCATCAAGAACGCTATCGCAAGCCTTGGATACAAAGGTGTGGAGGATGTTCGCCAGGGGAAATATTTTGAGCTCACCCTGGACGACCTCCCCAAGGAAAAAGCAGACAAGCTGGTCAAAGAGATTGCCGAAAAGATTTTGACCAATCCCATCATTGAGGAGTTCAAGTACCATATAGAATAACCCTATTAACGGTGAGGTGTGAGCTATGAAGTTCGGGGTGGTGGTTTTCCCCGGCTCCAATTGTGACCATGATACCTACTATGCCCTTAAGGAGGTCTATAAGCTGGAAGTAGATTATATCTGGCACAAGGAAACCACGCTTAGTTCCTACGATTGCATCATCTTGCCCGGAGGATTCTCCTATGGCGATTATCTGAGGCCGGGGGCTATCGCCCGCTTCTCCCCGGTGATGCAATCGGTCATAAAGTTTGCCCATAAAGGAGGGCTGGTGCTGGGTATCTGCAACGGATTTCAAATTCTGATGGAGGCAGGGCTCCTCCCCGGGGCCATGCTCCGCAACAAGACCCTGAAATTTATTTGTCAGGATGTCCACATAAGGGTGGAGGATAACCAGAACCCCTTCACCACCCTCTGTCGTAAGGGGGAGGTTTTGAGGCTCCCCATCGCCCATAAGGATGGAAATTACTTCGCCGATGCCCGGATGATGGAGGAGTTGAAGAAAAACCAGCAGATTATATTCCGCTACTGCACTCCCGATGGAGCTTTGACCGAAGAGGCCAACCTCAACGGCGCCCTGGATTATGTCGCCGGCATCTGCAACCGGGAGGGGAATGTCCTGGGGCTGATGCCGCATCCCGAGCGCTGTGCGGAATCCATCCTGGGCAACGAGGATGGTAAACGCATATTTGACTCCATAATAACCTACCTTTCCAAAGAAAAATGAGGGTTAGAACCTATGAAGGAGCCAGAAGTTAACCTTAAAACCGCCCTGGAACAGGGGCTGACCGAGGAGGAATACCAGCGCATCATTAAGCTCCTTGGCAGGGTGCCTACCTTTACCGAGCTGGGAATTTTTGCCCTGATGTGGAGCGAGCACTGCAGCTACAAAAGCTCCCGGGCTCTGCTGAAGCAGTTCCCCACCGAAGGAGAGAGGGTCATTCAGGGTCCCGGTGAGAACGCCGGGGTGGTGGATATTGGCGACGGGCTGGCGGTGGTGTTCAAGATTGAGAGCCATAACCACCCGTCCTTTATAGAACCCTACCAGGGGGCAGCTACCGGGGTGGGGGGGATATTGAGGGATGTCTTCACCATGGGAGCACGCCCCATCGCCTCCCTCAACTCCCTGCGCTTCGGTTCCGTCGACCATCCGAAGACCCGCTGGCTGGTCGAAGGGGTGGTGGCGGGAATTGGCGACTACGGCAACTGCATGGGGGTGCCCACCGTCGGGGGTGAGGTCTACTTCCACCCCAGCTATAACGGGAATATCCTGGTCAACGCCTTTACCCTCGGCATAGTTCCCAGGGATAGAATATTCCGCGGCAGAGCTAAAGGCGTGGGCAACCCGGTGATCTATGTGGGCTCCAAGACGGGAAGGGATGGCATACACGGAGCCGGCTTGCTGGCTTCAGCAGAGTTTGACGAGACCTCCGAGGAGAAGCGCCCCACCGTCCAGGCTGGCGACCCCTTTATGGAAAAGCTCCTGTTAGAAGCCTGCCTGGAGCTTATGCAGACAGGCTACCTGGTGGGAATTCAGGATATGGGAGCGGCGGGCTTGAGCTCTTCCTCCTTTGAGATGGCAGGCAGGGGAGGAACCGGTATTGTAATGGAGCTCTCCCGGGTCCCCTGCCGAGAACCAGGGATGACCCCCTACGAACTGATGCTCTCGGAGTCGCAGGAGCGGATGCTTCTCATAGCCACCAAAGGAGCTGAAGAGAAGGTCAAGCGCATATTTGAGAAATGGGACCTGGAGGCGGTGGTCATCGGTGAGGTGACCGATGATGGGATGGTCACCGTGCTCAAAGATGGAAATATAGCCGCCCGGCTCCCCGCCAAGCCGCTTTCCGTCTCCGCACCCTTCTATCACCGACCGATGCGGAAGCCCAGCTATCTCAAAGATATAGCCCAGCTCAAACCAGAGTCTATCACCATTCCATCCGACATGAACCAGGTCTTAAAGGAACTCCTCTCCTCGCCAAACATCGCCAGCAAGGAGTGGGTCTATCGGCAGTACGACTACACTGTGCGGGATAACACAGTGCTATTACCAGGCTCCGATGCTGCGGTGATACGCATCAAGGGGACCACCAAAGCCCTGGGGCTCACCGTGGATGGTAACAGCCGCTATTGCTACCTCCACCCTCAGCGAGGAGGGATGCTCGTCGTGGCAGAGGCAGCCCGTAACCTCTCCTGCTGTGGCGCCACTCCCCTGGCTCTGACCGACTGCCTGAACTTCGGCAACCCCGAGAAACCCGAGATAATGTGGCAATTCGACCAATGTATCAAGGGGATGAGCCATGCATGTCAGGTGTTGGGTATCCCGGTGGTGAGCGGTAATGTCAGCTTCTATAACGAGACCTTTGGCTCCCCCATCTACCCTACTCCCACGGTGGGGATGGTTGGACTCATCGACGACTGCCGAAAGCACTGCGCCCAGTGGTTTAAAGCGGAAGAAGACATTATATTATTATTGGGGGAGACAAAGGATGAACTGGGAGGAAGCGAGTATCTCTCGGTAGTTCATAAGCTCGAGAGAGGGGAACCCCCCACCCTTGACCTTCCCCTGGAGAAAGGGGTGCAGGAGACCTGCCGGGAGCTGATTCTCAGAGGGCTGGTCCACTCTGCTCACGATTGCTCCGAAGGTGGGCTGGCGGTCGCCCTGGCGGAATGCTGCTTCCACCCCCAGCGAAGCATAGGCGCCAGCGTGGAACTCAGAGGAAGGAGCATAAGAGAGGACGCCCTCCTCTTTGGGGAATCTTCATCCCGCATCCTGATCTCTATCCCTAAGGAAGGGATGAAGGAGACCGAGAGGCTGCTGGGCAACAGCTCCATCCCCTGGGAAGTTATAGGGCGAGTGGGGGGTGAGGCATTAAGGATCACCTGTGGAGGGGAGGTTTTGATTGACCACCCCATCAGGGAGCTGCACTACCTCTGGAGAACATCTCTGGAGCGGCTCCTCTTCAGCAAGGAGGATGATTAACAATATGAAAAGCCTGGATGACGGGGGAATCCGACATCAGTGCGGTATCTTTGGTATTTACAACCACAATGAACCAGCGCGTCTGACCTATCTGGGGCTTTATGCCCTCCAGCATCGGGGGCAGGAGAGTGCTGGTATAGTCACCTCCAATGGTCGTCGGCTCCATCTGGAGAGGGAAATGGGTCAGGTAGCAGAGGTCTTCAGCCCGGTGAACTTAGCCCGCCTTAAAGGGAAGTCAGCTATCGGGCATGTCCGCTACTCCACTGCCGGCGAGACCGGGTTAGTCAACTCTCAACCACTTCTGATAGACAGCTATTGGGGACAGATAGCCTTAGCCCACAATGGCAACCTGGTCAACGCCCTGACCCTCCGCAGTGAGCTGGTGCGTCAGGGGTCAGCTTTCATTACCACCAGCGATACCGAGGTTATTTTTCACCTTATCGTGAGGTCTTCCCGCAAGTCCTTTCACGATGCCTTGGTAGAAGCCCTGCTGAAAATAAAGGGTGCCTTCTCCTTGCTGCTATTGACAGTCGATGAGATGATTGCCATCAGAGACCCCTACGGTTTCCGTCCTCTGATTTTAGGGAATCTGCGGAACTCTAAGGTAGTTGCCTCCGAAACCTGCGCTCTCGACCTGATCGGAGCTAAATTCATAAGGGAAATACAGCCCGGAGAGATTCTAATCATCAATAAGGATGGTCTGCAGTCCCTTTTCCCTTTTCCCAAGAGGAAATTTGCCCAATGTATCTTCGAGCTCGTCTATTTTGCCCGTCCTGACAGCGTCGTCTTCGGGGAGAGTGTAAATCTGTTTCGCAGCTGCCTGGGGAGACAACTAGCCAAGAAATCTCATGTAGATGCCGATATTGTGGTTCCAGTTCCCGACTCCGGGGTCAGTGCCGCTCTGGGCTATGCCTCAGAAGCCAAGATTCCCTTCGATTTCGGTCTCATAAGAAACCACTATGTGGGGCGCACTTTTATTGAGCCGAAGCAATCCATAAGAGACCTTGGGGTGAAGGTTAAGCTCAACCCGGTGCGTGGTTTGATTCGGGGTAAGAGGGTAGTGCTGGTGGACGATTCCATCGTACGGGCAACTACCAGCCGCAAGATCGTCGCTATGATACGCCGCGCCGGGGCGAAGGAGGTCCACCTGCGCATAAGCAGCCCCCCCATCATCTCCCCGTGTTTCTACGGTATTGACACCCCTACCAAAGCGGAGCTGATTGCCTCCTCCCATTCGGTGAACGAAATCCGACAGTTCATCAGAGCTGACAGCCTTAAATACCTCAGCTTGGAGGGAATACTCAGCTGCGTAAAGAACGGGGAGAAGCGGTTCTGCACTGCCTGCTTTACCGAGAAGTATCCGATTGACTTTCCCTATGAGAGGTTCCCCCAACTACAGCTCTTTGAGAAACAAAAGTGAGGAGGCTTTATGGCAGGGAAAAAGAGGCTGGCGATTCTCATCTCGGGTAGGGGTTCCAATATGGTGGCTATTGCCCGGGCGGTAAAGCGGGGGAAAATACCGCAGGCAGAAATAGCGGTAGTTATAAGCAATAAGCCCGATGCCCCGGGGTTGAAGAAGGCGCAGCGGATGGGCCTGGAGACGCTCTGTATCAGCCATAAGGATTTCCCCACCCGCGAGGATTTCGACCGCCGCATAGGGGAGGAGCTGAAAAAACGGAAGGTCGACCTGGTATGTTTAGCCGGCTTTATGAGGATTCTTAGCCCCTATTTTGTTAACCAGTATCGTAATCGGATAATGAACATCCACCCTGCCCTTCTTCCTTCCTTTCCCGGAATGCAGGCTCAAAAGGACGCCCTGGAGCACGGGGTCAAATACACCGGGTGCACCGTCCACTTCGTTAGCGAGGATGTTGACGCTGGTCCTATAATAATCCAGAAGGTGGTGCCGGTGCGGGACGATGACGATGCGGAGACCCTCTCCGCACGCATACTGAAGCAAGAACACAAGATTTATGCCGAGGCAGTCAGGCTCTTCACCGAAGACAGGCTCGAGGTCAGGGGGAGAAGAGTCTTCTGGAGGAAGGAGCCTTAGCCAGCGGTTAACTCAAGAGGTGAAGATAAGCCGATGACCATAGACCCCAAAGATATGAGCCTGCAGGAGCAGTTTGAGTATCTGAAAAAAGGGTCTGTGGATATAATCCAGGAGGATGAACTGAAAGAGCGGTTGAAGAGGTCGCAGGAGACCGGGACTCCGCTGGTGGTAAAGGTGGGCTTCGACCCTACCGCCCCCGACCTACATTTGGGGCATACGGTTATCCTCAGAAAGATGAGACACTTCCAGGACCTCGGTCATACCGTCATATTCCTCATCGGAGACTTCACCGGCATGATAGGGGACCCCTCGGGTATGTCCAAAACCCGCAAGGAGATGACACACGAGGAGGTTCTGGCTAACGCCGAGACCTATAAGAAGCAGGTTTTCAAAATCCTGGACCCCGAGCACACGGTGATAGATTTCAACAGCCGCTGGCTGGGAAAGTTGGGAGCTGAGGGCTTCATTCGGCTGGCAGCTAAATACACCGTTGCCCGCATTTTGGAGCGCGACGACTTCGCCAACAGACTCCAGAATAATCAGCCCATCGCCGTACACGAAATCCTCTATCCCTTAGCCCAAGCTTACGATTCAGTAGCCCTGCGGGTAGATGTGGAGATGGGAGGCACCGACCAGCTGTTCAACCTTCTGGTAGGGAGGGATATACAGCGGGAATACGGGCAGCCACCCCAGGTGGTATTTATCACTCCCCTGCTGGAAGGGCTCGACGGAAAGGATAAGATGAGCAAAAGCCTGGATAATTACATCGGCATCGAGGAGCCTCCTGAGGAGATTTTCGGTAAGGTGATGTCCATATCTGATGAGCTGATGTTCCGCTACTATGAACTGTGCACCAACTTCCCCCTCCACCAGATTGAGGCTATGATAAAGGAGGTTAAGGAGGGGAGGGTGAATCCCCGTAAGCTCAAAGCTCAGCTGGCAAAGCTCATCATCACCGATTTCTACGACTCGGCACGGGCGGAGGAAGCCGCCCGAGAGTTCGACCGGGTGTTCAAACTCAAAGAGGCACCAACCACCGTAGAGGAAAGGAGAATACCCTCCAGCCCCCAGCCCATCTGGCTGCCGAAGCTCCTCACCCAGCTTGGGATGACATCCTCTCACAGCGAAGCGCGGCGGCTGATTATACAAGGAGGCGTCTATATCAACGGGGATAAGGTCACCAACCCGGAACAAGAGCTCGACCTCTCCGCCCCCTGCCAATACCTCCTCAAAGTGGGGAAGAGGAAATTCGTTAAAGTTATCGTCACCTGAAGGCTAATCAGATGTTGAGGAGAGGGGGCGAGATGATGGATGGCGGTCGAACTCATCGGCAATTTCCCCCACCACCTCCTCCAAAATATCCTCCAGGGTCACCACCCCTACGGCCTCCCCTTTTCTGTTGACGACAAAGGCTATTTCCATCTTCCTGGCTCGCAGGAGTCTGAGGAGCTTGTCTATTTTAGTCCTCTCCGACACCTCGAACCCTTCCCTGATGAATGGGGAAAGTTTCTCTTCCTGAAGGACGGAGGCAGGAGCTCGAAGGAGGTCTTTGGCATGAACAATCCCTATAAGATTGCTCCTCTTTCCCTTATAGAGAGGTATGCGAGAGAATCCACTTCCGTGGATAAGCTGAACCACCTCCCCCAGGCTGGTTTCTTCGCTGACCATTGCCACCTGGGACAGGGGGGTCATAACTTGACCAGCCTTAGTAGCAGAAAGGCTGAGGAGGCGATAGACCATTCGGCTTTCATCAGGAGTCACATCCTGAGGAGGCTCGGTGGCGATAACCAGCTTCAACTCCTCTTTGGTGATGTAAGGATATCTCTTCCCCCGCGAAAGGGTCAGCAGATAGGTTAACCCGCGAGCTAACACAGAGGCAATAGATACCACGGGATAGAAGAGGAATCGGAAGAGATGGAGGGGGTATATCACTATTAAAGCCATTCTGGTTGCCCGCATGCGGTAGAGGGTTTTGGGGATGACCTCCCCCAGGATGAGGGTGGAGGGGAAAATCACCAGCAGAGCCAGGCCGGCATACTTCTTTCCCCACAATTGGGCAAAGAGCTCATTGGCGGCAAAGGTGGCGGTTACCGTGCAGAAGTTGGTTCCCATCAGGGTGGTGCTCAGCAACCTCTGAGGTTCTCTCATCAGCCGGAGAACTTTTTTAGCCGAATGATAGCCCCCTTCAGCCAGATGCGTTAGCCGGGCTCTTCTGGCTGATACCAGGGCTATCTCCGAGCCGGAGAAGAATCCTTCCAGAACCAGGCACCCAATTATTATGAGGAGAAGAAACAAAGGTGACAAAGATTAGCCTCCTTCTTTCTTTGAAATTTTCCTCTTTACCCTTATGGTTAAAATCCGGGGACCGGACATTTTTGCTATCTGATAGACGAAAGCCTCATCCTCTGCACTCTCCCCCTTCTGGGGAACTCTCTCTATCAGCTCCATCAAGTATCCCGCCAGAGTATGGGTATATTTTGCTTTCAAGCGGGCTCCCATCCTGCGGTTGAACTCCCGCAGTGGTATCTGGGCTCTGAATAGATAGAGGTTCTCCCTCAATTTTCGAGCATAACTGGTGGGCACATCAAACTCATCCTCTATCTCCCCCACCAGCTCCTCCAGGAGGTCTTCCAGGGTAACCAACCCGGCTGTCCCCCCATACTCGTCAAGGACGATGGCTATGGTGGTCTGCCTCTGCTGCATCTGTCGGATAAGGCTGAGGAGCCTCTGATGAGTGGGGACAAACATTGCTGGCTTCATCAGCTGAGAAAGACTCTGGGGTGAAATGAGGTGGTAACGGAGGCTCAGGAGGTCTTTAACATATACGATGCCTACGATGTCATCAAGACTCCCCCGATAGCAGGGTAGGCGGGAGAATTTTGTCTTCTTAGAAAAGCCAAGCGCTTTGGCCAGAGGGTAGTCGTAAGGTATAGCTACCATCTCAGTTCGGGGGACCATAACCTCCTTCACCTGCGCATCATTAAGCCTGAAGACCCCCCTGATGATGTTTAGCTCTTCAGGGTGCAGGCTCCCCTCCTTTGTTCCCATCTTCAGCATGGCTTTAAAGTCCTCTTCGGTGAAGGTGAAACTGTCCGAAGGCTTCCCTTCCGGTCCCTTTCTGGTGAGGAGCCCGGTAAGGGAGTTGATAGCTCTGGCTACTGGGCGTACGGCTAAGGAAAACAGGCGCAGAAAGGACGCTGTGCGATGAGAAAACTGCTCGGGATAGTTGATGGCAATGGTCTTGGGGGTTATCTCTCCCAGAACTAAAAGCAGGAAGGTCATCACCCCGATGCCGATTAATATCCCTACCTGCCCCGCTCCACCCCACAGTTCCCTGCGTAAGCTGGCTGCCAGGTTGGAAGAGGCGACATTGACTATCTCATTGCCTACCAGAATGGTGATGAGGATGAGCTTGGGGTCTTCCAGGAATCTTTTCACCAGATGAGCCCACTTGAACCCTTCTTCTGATAGCCGACGGACCCTCCATCTTCGCAAAGAGAAAAGGGCTGTCTCCGAGCCGGAAAAGGTAGCCGAAAGAATAAGAAGAGCAGCTAATAAGATGATCTTAAGCACGATAGTGAGAGGCATATAGGTGAACTCCTCATTTTCACATAGTGATTCCTTAACTCTATTCCTGTTTTATCTATCAATCCTTACTCAATTTAAGGAGGAATCTCTTAGAAACCATTATATCATAAAAAGGGAAAGAGTTTTTTAAGCGGAGGATGTTATCACACTGTGACTAGCTCTCTACAAATGCGGGAGCTACTTTTTCCTGGATGAGGCTCTCCCTCCGGCAGTTTTCCAGTTGAGGGAACCCTCTGACCAGGCGACGAACACGGCGCAGGTAGAATCCCCGGTGACATTGAGTACCGTGCGGCACATATCGAGTATCCGCTCCACTCCCATAACAAGGGCTATCCCCTCCACCGGTATCCCTATGGTGGTGAGCACAATGGTGAGGGTTATCATCCCGATACCTGGCACCCCGGCGCATCCTATGGATGCCAGAGTAGCCGTCAACACAACCATAATCTGGCTGGAAAAGCTGAGGTCGATGCCGTAGACCTGGGCGATAAACAGGGCGGAGACTCCGTGATAGATGGCGGTGCCATGCATATTGATGGTCGCCCCCAGAGGGAGCACAAAGCTGGCAATATCTTTGGATACTTTAAGCCCCTCCTGGGTGGTCTTTAGGTTAATGGGCAGGGTAGCGTTGCTGGAGCAGGTGCTGAAAGCGACCAGCTGAACCGGACGTATAATCTTGAAAAACTCCAGAGGTTTTATCCCACCCATCAGCCTCACCGACAAGGAGTAGACCACCAACAGGAACAGAAACATCCCCAGGATAGCGACCAGCACATATTTAAGCAGGGTGAGCAAAACCTCATAACCGAACCTTCCAGCAACTCCCGCCATCAGGGCGAATACTCCGTAAGGTGCAATCTTCATCACCATGTCGACCAGGACTATCATGGTGTCATTTATACTTTCCAGAAGACCTATCAGCCGCCGCCGTCTCTGGGACCCTATCATGGTCATAGCTATCCCGGCCAGGATGGAGAAGGTTATGATGGGGAGCATATCGCTCTCAGCCATGGCTTTGATGGGATTACTGGGAATCAGGGAGAGGAAAATATCCCATAGCCCCGGTCTTTCCATTGCGCTGGCGAGCTGTGCCTCGCTGACCCCTTTATAGTCGGCTAACAGCTTGGCTTTCACACCCGGGTCTAATCCTACGCCTGGTTGTAGGGTATTAGCCAAAAAAAGACCGAATGAGACCGCCAGAGCCGTGGCTATGAGGTAGTAGGCAACCGTCTTCAAGCCCACCCGCCCCAGCTTCTTTATATCTCCCAGACTGGCGGTGCCCAGCGTCAGAGAGGCTACCACCAGAGGAACTACCAGCATTACAATAAGCTTGATGAAAGCCCGACCAATTGGCTCGATGTAGAGGGCTTTAGCCCCCAGAATGGGTCCGACAATGACACCCAATGCCAGACCGATGGCGATTTTGGTATAAATTTTCATTTTGATGCCTTCTATCCTGTGTCAAATTCTGCCATAATATTATAGCCCAAAGGAACTGCCCTCCATATCGCTCTTCTCC
Organism: bacterium (candidate division B38) B3_B38; assembly: GCA_005223145.1. Taxonomy (GTDB): domain Bacteria; phylum Acidobacteriota; class B3-B38; order Guanabaribacteriales; family B3-B38; genus Guanabaribacterium. The sequence goes on from NJBL01000029.1 coordinate 16,018, forward strand.
CATTTATAAATAGAGGGCAGCAACAATTGTATAAAGAGTTGCTCCTATTACAGCGGCAACTGCCGCCAGGGGCAATTGTGTGAGCACATGGTCCATCAAATCAGCTCCGGTAGCCAGGGAAGAGAGGATGGTGGTATCTGAGATGGGTGAGCACTGGTCCCCGCCGGTAGCTCCTCCGGTTATGGCCGAAAAACAGAGCAATATATAGAAGGGGTCGGGATTGATCGCGTAAGCAAGGGGCATAGCGATAGGGAACACCACCGCATAAGTCCCCCAGGAGGTTCCCGTGGAAAAGGCGATAAACAGAGTGATAGCCAGAAAGATAGCAGGCAGAAGAACGGGTACGATAATGGAGCTGGTGGTGGATATTATATAACTGGCAGCCCCCAGCGATTCCGATACTTTGCCCAGGGTCACGGCGAACCCCAGAATTATGGCACCCACGGTCACCCCCTTGCATCCGCTCACAAACCCCTCTATCACCGTCTTCAGCTTCATCCCTTTGTAGAGAGCCACCACCATTGCCGACAGAACAGCTAAGAAGAAGGCTTCGGAGATGAACAACTTCCCCATAATAAGCTTGGGTGCAATAGCTATTCCTAACAAGATCCCGATGGGAACGAGGAAATCCTCACTTCCGGGGCGATACCCCTCGGGTATGGTGAGAACAGTGAGCTCTTTAGAGATAAGGGGGCTCGCCCCATCCCTATTAAGCTTGCCGGTCTCCTGCACCCTCTTCATAGCCCTGGACATCTTCCTCCCATACCAGGGGAGTTTCTCCACGGAGAGGAGGAGCGTCATAAAGATAGCAATCCAGGCGTAGAAACTGACCGGGATAGCTCTAAAAAAGAAGTTAATACCGGAGTCGATGGTAGGGAATAGGGGGATGGTCCCTACTACCAATCCCCCAACGTAGATAGGCCACACATTGAAGGGAAGAATCTTAGCTACCGGGGAGGCAGTGGAATCGATTATATAGGAGAGCTCCTCGTGGCTGACCCGCTTCTCGTCACAGATAGGTCTTACCGTGGAGCCGGCTAAAATGGTGCTGATGGTTCCACCCTGATGGAAGAGAAGCCCCATAAGGTAGGCAAAAAACTTGGCACTGCGGCGCCCTTTCACTATACGCGTGCCAACCCAGCGGGCAAAGTGGCTGGCACCCCCGGTCTTTGTCCATAACCCTATCAATCCCCCCAGGCACCAGAGATATACCAGTAGTATCCGTCCATAGCCTGGACTTCCAATAGCGGGGATTAGATAGTGCTGGACTATGTTATATTTTTGGCTGATTATACCCCCAGCTAAAACACCGAGGAAGAGTGAAGGAATAACCTCCTTGGTGGTAAAACAGAATATCAGGGTCAATATCGCTGGTACTATCGACCAGAAGCCGTAGTTCTTCTCCGCCTGATTGAAGACCACCAGGTCGGTATATTCCCTTACCAGAAAGATTGCTACAAGGAGAAGGAAAAAGCTACTCCACTTCGCCCATTTCGGCATTAGAACAACCTGACCGACGCTCTAACTGTTCCTCAGAAGATAGACTACAAAGCAAGGAACTTCCTCAGAAGCTTTTTCACGGAGCAGATTCTTATCACCTTTATAAGAAGTAGACCTCAAGGAAGGCTCTCATACCTGTGAGACGCTATCCCAGGAGAAAATTAGCTCCTCGCTTCTTTTCCAATTATGAGAATTTGCAATCCAATCCTTTTTCTCTGAAGGGCTTCCTTGCCCCTTTTCTCCCATACCCTGAAGATTAGTGCTCAGTCATAAGCCTTAAAGAAGCGTTCAAGGCCTTTTCGATCTTCTCCTCCACTTTTTCCATGGGCTGCTTTTTGACCTCAGCTATCTCGCTGACAATCAGATACTTAGCCCGCTCCATCATCCGCTTCTCCCGGTAAGAGAGGGGTTTCTGCTGGCTGAGATAGAAGAGACATTTGAGCACTTCGGCAGCCTCGTAAATAGAACCGCTCTGCATCCGAGTGGAGTTCTCTTTGAACCTTCCCTTCCAGTTAGAAGAAGTCTCAATATTGCCGTTTCTCAGAATCTTGTAGAGCTTGCTAACATCCCTTTTGCTGATAATATTTCGTAAACCGACACTCTTCACATTGGCTGTAGGCACCATGACCAGGGAATTATTAGCGAGGACCCTTAAAGAATAGAATAGCTTTTCTTTTCCTTCTATGGTGTGCTGGGTAATCTCTTCGATAAGTGCTATTCCATGGTTGGGATAGATAACCTTTTCTCCTACTTTAAATTTCACATTTATGTCTCCTTTTCTATTTTATAGGAATGCTCAGGACAAGTCAAGGACTTAATCTTAGAACCGAAGAGGAGGTAATAGAAATGTGAATTCCCTTCCCTTAGAAACCAGGTAAACAGGGAATAAAGGCTTGACAGGATGAGGGATATTTACTATCATCTATAAGTAAGGAAGCAAAGCTTTTATCATGCCGGAGTGGTGAAATTGGTAGACGCACGGGACTCAAAATCCCGCGGGCAGAGATGCCCATGGGGGTTCGAATCCCCCCTCCGGCACCATTTCTTTTGAATAGCTTACAAGGATTTTCGCAGCCTTTCATTATCTTCAATTGTCCCTGCCAGGAGACTAAATGCAGTCCATAAAAAGACAAAATTAACCTCTTCAGTCTTAAACAAAACGAATTTTTGCAAGACGCAATAATCTTTGGCTTATGGCAAATCATTTTTGTATCTCATCCCACTTTTTCAATAAACGATTTTAACAAATTCTAAGCTAAATTCTTTCTGTAATAAAACCTTTAGTGAAAAAATGTCGTCTCTTCTCAAAGAGCAAAAGTATTCGTTAACCTCTAAAGGTAAGCTCAAAACGGGAAATGAGGGCTACAAATAATCATATTTTTATATTTCAATTTGACAACATACAAAAAATATCTCGGAATTCTTACTAAAATACCCCATCATTTAGCAGCAAGCAGTGTCAGGGTCAGATAATACACATAAGCTAAATTAATTCCCGTTTTTATTGACAGGCTTTCCTTTCGACCATATAATACGCAAGGTAGACAAGATGCGCATTATACAGGCTCCTTCGGGTGAGTGAAGATGAATGAGCGGGGTCATGAGTGCATTAGAATCGCCAGCCTCCGCTCCAGCGATGTACCATGGGAATTGGCATGATGAAAGGCCGTCATACCCACCACAAAGAAAAGCCCGCCAGGCGACCTGAGGCTCGCCTCCGTGATTTACCTCATCCCGGAGTAAGTACGCCAAAGCCAGGAGCATCAGCTCGCTTATGCATGCGAAATATGGATGGTCATCATTTTCTTAAGGAGACCTCAGCAGAAATATGAAGGCACGATACAGCGTTCTATTGATGTCTGCCATTTTTCTTTTAGCCTCGCTTCCACTTTCGGCGTATGAGGCTCAGCAGGTTACCAAACAAAAAGAAGGATATGTTTTGCAAGCCGCAAAAGTGGACCAAGCCCCTGATATTGATGGACACCTGGAGGAGGAACTATGGCAGAAAGCCCCGGCAGCCGGCAACTTCGTTCAGAAGCAGCCCGACGAGGGCAAGCCAGCTACGGAGAAGACCGAAGTCAGGATATTGTATGACAATAAAAATGTGTACATAGGGATTATGTGCTACGACTCCGAGCCGCAAAATATTATCGCCAACGAGAAGCGAAGAGACAGCGAGGATATTTATGAGAACGACCATGTTCGGATAATGCTGGATACCTTTCATGACCGGAGAAATGGCTATATTTTTGTAATCAACCCCCTGGGTGCTAAACTGGACCTTCAAGTAAGGAAGGAGGGAAAAAGGGAGGGAGGGTGGCATATCCCCAACCCCAATGTGAATATAGACTGGGATGGCGTATGGAAGGTCAGGTCCACCATTCATCAGAAAGGCTGGTCAGCCGAAATAGAGATTCCCTTTGCTACCCTGAGGTTTGACCAAAACCCAACCAATGGGTGGGGGCTGAATTTTCTGCGGAATGTGAGAAGGAAAAATGAGGAATCCACCTGGGCGCCCTTGCCGCGAAACCTAAATTTATACAAGATATCCATGGCCGGAGAATTGCAAGGTCTGGAAGGGCTGGGCAAGGTGCTCAATTTGCAGGTGAAGCCCTTTGCACTGGTGGGCGGTACCTCTCGCAGGGATGCGGCGGATAGACTGACCTCCGAGGGCGTGCTTGATGGGGGAATTGACCTGAAATACGGAGTAACCTCAAATCTGACCCTGGACATCACCTACAACACCGAGTTCTCCCAGGTGGAAGCCGATTACCAGCAGATAAACCTCACCCGATTCAGCCTCTACTTTCCCGAGAAGAGGGACTTCTTCCTCGAGAACGCAGCCATCTTCAGCATCGGCAGTCCGGACGATGCCATGATTTTCTTTAGCCGGCGCATCGGCATCTCCCCTCAGGGCGAGGAGATACCATTGCTGGGAGGACTTAAATTAGCCGGTAAAGCGGGAAGGTTTAACATCGGTCTCATCAATCTTCAGGCTCAGGCAATAGGCGAGCTCCCGGCCAACAATTTTACCGTCCTTCGCCTCAGCCGCGATATCCTCGGGAAATCCGCCATCGGGTTAATGGTGACCAATCGACAGTCAGAAATCTCCGGCGATTTTAATCGGGCTTTCTGTCTGGACAGCGATTTTATCTTAGGGGATAACTTTTCCATGAGCGGCTATTTTGCAGGCACCTCTTCCCCCGGACTTGAGGGGCGGAACAGGGCTGCCAAGCTGGGCTTCCAGTGGATAAGCGACCTGTGGGACTGCTATGGCTACTACTTCGACATTCAGGAGAACTTCAATGCCGAAATGGGCTTTGTAAAGCGGACAGGGATTCGCAGATTCCAGACCCACCTCGGCTTCACTCCGGAGCCCGATATCAAGGGGGTCAAGCAATTCGGACCCCATATATTCTTTGCCTACACCGCCGACCAGGAAAACAACCTCCTGCTGAGGGAGGAGCATGTCCATTTTCCGGTGAACTTTATCAACGGCGGGCATATCGCCCTTCAATGGAATGAAGACCACGAGTTTGTTGATTTCCCCTTTCCCATTCGGCAGGATATTACCGTGCCCGTGGGCACTTACACTGCGCGGTGGTGGCAGGCCGATTTCAGCACCAACCGCAGCCTCAGGCTATACGGCTCTATGAGCTATCGCTGGGGCGGCTTTTACAGCGGGAACAGCCGCATACTTAATGTGAGAACTGGCTGGCGACCCACACCCAGCTTCGCCAGTGAGATAAGCGTAATCTATAACTATGTCAATTTGCCACAGGGCGATTTTGCCAATCATTTGCTCAGAGCGAGGATGATTTACAATTTCTCCACTCGCTTAGCCCTGATGAGCCTTATTCAATGGAATGGCGATACCGATGAGGTGGATGTAAACATAAGGCTCAACTTCATTCACAAACCGGGCAGCGACCTCTTTATCGTCTACAATGAGAGCCGCCTGGTAGAGGGGCTGCCGTCTGGCATCCGCGACCGAGCGCTGCTGATTAAATTTACCTATCTGTTTAACTTATAAAAGCTGCTATAACGAGAGCCATATTTTCCACATCCCCACCAGGAAAGAACTAATTCCTGCATATAATCCCCCGTGCAAGGACAAAAAAATCCCCGGAGATTTATCCGGGGGAACAAAATCCCAGGTAAAGCTCCGGGGATGAAATGGCTAATTCACTTTTCCTGATAGAGGTGTTCCCTTCTTCACTGTCTCCTTCGTCTCTTTGGTTGGAGAAGATACGGGAGGAGGAGCTGCCGGTCCCAGAGTGCCTCTCCTGAATTTGAGATTATCAAAGTGAACCTCATCACCATCAGTAGTAGCGTAAGCTCCCACTCCCACCTTGCCGCTGGTGAAAGTATCGTCGGTCACCGTGGTCAGCAGATTCCCATTGGCATAGACGGCTATGGTGGGACCTATGCATATCACCTGCAGGGTGTTCCAGACATCAAGTCCCATATTCACATGGGGGGTAATGGTCCAGCCTACAAGCATCTTGTAATCCAGTCCACCTGAACGTACCCATAGTGAATATTTAGCATCGACTCCATTGTCGGCGATATTGAACATATAGGTATTGCCGATATCAACTCCGCGGAAGAGAAGAGCCTTAGATTGAGTGATGGGGCCGCTCACCTGCTTTACATCGATGGAGAAGCTGAAGTCGGTGTACACCCGGTTGTAGTAGGCGCCGGTCCAGGCGAAGTTCTTGTAGTCTCCCTGAATCATTATAAGCTCACCGCCGCTTACCGACCAGTTCCCCGAGTCGTCGGCGTAGAAGTTATTGGCTACTCCATCGTTAAAGTCCTCCCCCCAGTTGGCGTTACAGAAGGACTTTCCGGCTACATCGACCTGACCCTGAGCGTTGACAGCGCCGAAGGCTTTGAAGCTGTGGGCGAAGGTCGGCGGAGGTCCGTAATCGAAGACCTTGACCCAGGATTGCCCTCCAACACCTTGACCAACGATGATTTCCTCGTTAACATCGGTATCATCCCCTTGACCACCGTCCACGGTCACCCGACCGCTGGCGTTGGCAGCACCAAACGCCTTGAAGCTGTCATAAAGGGTTCCTAATTCGTTGAAAATCTTAACCCAGCTTTTGGCCGCAGCAGCTGCTGTGGTGCCCGGACCACCCTGCCCCACTGCGATGAGCTGCCGTCCACTGAGGTCGTTGTCAAAGTTGCCCATCCCGACATCAACACCGCCGCTGGGGTTCTTGGCGCCAAAGGCCTTGAAGCTACTATATAGCGATGGAGGTGTGGCATAATCCCACACCTTCACCCAGGAGCTTCCGCCGTGCCCGTGACCGGTAATAATCTCCCCCAAAACCGCAGTAGTTTTGCCTGCCGCTACCCGCACTTCACCATTGGCGTTGGCAGCCCCGAAGGCTTTGAAGGTGGTCAGCAGGGCGGGTGGATTGCCGTAGTCAAAGACCTTAACCCAGGATTTACCACCCGGACCTTGCGCCACAACAATCTCCCCAACACCATCCATATCAACATCCCCTACGGCGACATTCACCATTCCCTGCGGATTTGCGGCACCAAAGGCTTTGAAGTTGAGCAGCTGGGTTCCATCCTCGGCGAAGACCGCTACCCGGGATTGGGCTCCCGAGCTTCTCTGTCCTACCACTATCTCGGGGACTCCATCACCGGTGACATCGCCCTTGGCCACGCTCAGCTCACCGTTGGGGTTACCGCTGGTAAAGGCTTTGAAGGAGGCCAGCGCCGAGCCACTGTAGGAGAAGTCCTTGGCCTGGGAGACAGAACTCGGACCCTGCCCTACGGCGATATCGTTGGGGTTCGCCGCGCAGATGCGCTGGGAGGGGTCGCCGTAGAGATTGAAGTCCATGAGGTTCATCCAGCTGGCGCCACTAAAGCCCCATCCCACCTCCTGCTTGGTCCAGAAGACCCCTTTACCGAAGGGGGCGTTGAGCGCACCGGTCTTCTCCGCCATAAAGTAGCCTAAGGTGGCATTGTCCGCATAACCCTTCAGCCCAAAGGGACCCCAGTATCCCCAGCCGATGACATACCAGGAGACCCGGGAGGCGGAGATGGTGGCAATAGCCCCGTGCTTCAGCAGGGCGGTGCCCAGATTGTTGGTATTATCGGGATTTCCATTCAAGCAGGAGCAGAGGTAAGCCCACGAGGGCTTGGTGTTGTCCAGGTATGCCGCCGAGGCATCAGAGGATTCGAAGAAGGTCACCCAGCTCATCTCAGCGGCTTCAGGCACCCCATCACCGTCATCAGTTGCCCAGTATTTTCGCCAGGCATCAGTATCACCCCCATGCCCCCACCAGACTACCATCCCGTAGCCGTTCCCCCACTCGTTCCTCACATTAGCTCTGGTGAGAGGGGCATTGCACGATACGGGGCAGGGGTCCTTTCCCGACTTCTCGTAGAGGGTGTAGGGGGTCATATCGGGCAGGCGAAGCATCAGCCAGTCAGCCAGCTCATGCCCGCAGGTACGATAATATGTGGAACCCTTATGGTCCTCGTTGGCGTAGTTGGAGATGGCTTCGGGCAGGAGGAGCTTCTTCCGCCAGGTTCGGCTCCCCTTCATATTGTCATAGTTAATCATCTTCTGGAGGATGGAGTCCAGGGTGGTATAGTCATCCCCGTATACGGGTATCCTTCCCACGAAGACCTCGGCATAGAAATCAACACCGCCTCCGCCGCGGTCGCCGTTATACTCGCCATAGATTGTGTCGCCGTCAAGGTCCCAGTTGCCGGTGAGGTCAGCCACAAAGTAGTCGGTGGGGGAATTTCTATTGGAGCCATATTCATAACGGGGCCAGCACTTGAGCATGGGGACATCGCCGGTATCGGGGTCGGGGTCGCCGATGAGGAGCACATACTCAATCCCATAGGCGGCGTAGTTGTTTATCAGCCACTGGCGAATCTTCCCTGCCGTGCCACTGCCAGCCTGGGGAGTCAGCCCACCATACTGGGTCTCGGTGACTACCAGCACGGAGTGCCCGAGGTTAGTCTTATGGGTCACAAAGGAGCTGAGCTTGCTGCTGCCGGAGACATAGGCGTTGGTGGTGATAATCACATAGTCGTATCCTATAGGTGAGGGAGCTGCGGTGGGACGGTACCACTCTTTCGCCGATGGGTAGTTGTAGAAGAGCTGCGGGGCGTACTCGTCCATCACCGTATCGGCTAATGCCGAGGCCAGCGGCTGCGGGGTGATGCTGTAGCTGATATCAATGGTCATCCTGGTGACCAGTCGCAGGGTTTTGGATACCGGGTTGTACTGGAAGGGGTAAAAGTCCACCTTGGTGAACTTCCACTTGCGCAGCTGGGAGTAAGGCAGAAGCGCCGCATTCTCCTCAGGGTAAGAAGCAGAGATGCCGTAGACATTGATGTTCTTATCTGCTACGATCTTCTTCCCCTCACCCCAGTCAAAAATCCACTTGCCATCTACCCAGGTCGCCGGTACCGGTGCTGGTCCGATATCGTAGGTGCCGGAAAGCTCCTCGGTTTGATAGCCGAGAACCGTCATCTCCAGCGAAGACCAGTCAACATCGGGCGGGAGCAGGATGTTATACACCTTGTGGGGGAGCATGGGGTCGCCCGGACTCCCCCCCTGCATATAGCCATCCATCTCGATGATGTGGTAGTTGAGCTTGTTCTTCACAATTTTGTAACCGCCGGGAGTGAGCTCCACCTCAACGGACGACTGAGCCAGAAGCTCTCCGCCAATCAGCACCAGGGAGGCAACCAGCAGGGGAAGTAAACACTTTAGCCCTTTACAATGAATGTTCATCTTTTAAACCTCCCAAGACATTGATAATTTCTTAAATAGAACACTGAAAATTTTCTCTCGCCGTAACCCCCTTTCTTGCAGAAGTTATTTCCATTATAGACAAGGTCTATGCATTTTTTTGAAGTCTCTCATAAATCAATACCCATGTCAAGATTTTTTTGAAAAGGAGAAAGGGAATGTGATTCTCTTTTATCTCATTGAGGGTATTTTAATTAAAAGGACTCTCTTATTACCATCAACCGGGGATATCCACTTTCTTTTGCCGTCTTCCTCTTGATATAAAAGTAGGGTTAAAGATAGTCAACAACTCTCTCTTATATAAAAAAGGGGAAGGAGCCCTTTCGGGTCCCCTGCCCCCTGTATCTTTTAAGGGAAGGAGATTTTTTCAGTTGCTACGCTTTAGGGTTTTTCTACATCAATGAGAGCGGCAGCCGGAGACATAGACCTCCCCGTTGGCATTGGTGCCACCGTAGGCTTTGAACGACCGGATCAAAGAGCCATAGGAGTAAAATAGCTTCACCCAGGAACTCCCCCCATAA
>NJBL01000098.1 GCA_005223145.1 bacterium (candidate division B38) B3_B38
CGAATATTGTTGACCACATTGGCCGCCCCTCCCAAAAGGAGGGTCTCATCCTGAACTTCCACAACGGGAACCGGGGCTTCGGGTGATATTCGCGAGACCTTTCCCCAGATGAACTCATCCAGGATAATATCCCCCACCACCAGGACCGTAGTATCCTTAAAACGGCTTAAAATTCCATCCGTATCAATCATTTCGGTAATGGTCTTCAACATCTTTTTCCCCGCCCGCTATCGCCTGAGAACACGATAGACGATAATGGTCTCCCAACCACCTTTGTCGGTCCTGAAGACCTCCTCCAAATCCTCGGGCCTCCGCGATTTGAAGAATCCGGGGCAGATAGATTCAATCTTTTTATTGCTAACGACGAGAAACTCCGCCCCTTCCCTCCTGGCCCTCTCCACGATCTCGGGGTAGAGGATCTTCTCCTCCCCCAAGAAGATCATCCTTCCCCCGGCATAATAATTGACTCGAACCATGTCCGTACAGACCGACGGTCTGGATGCGCTATTGTTCTTAATCCAAAGCCCCGCCTCTTTTCTTCCCCGCTTTTCCGCTCGTTGGGGATGAATGGTCGCGGGTAAGATGATGACGACGGTCATCACGGTCAGAAGGACCATTCCCTTGGTTGCTGTGATATGGATTTTCCCCAATTTCTCCGAAGACACCCTTTGGAGAAGCCAATGGAGGAGTTCCAGAATTCCCCTGCCGCTCCAGATGAGGCATAAGGCCACAAGGGAAAGAAAATAGCGATGGCTGATATAGGAAAGGCTGGATAGCCCATATAATACCAGACCATAAAGGCAGACAATGGAGAGCAAAAAACCCTCCCTTTCTGCCCAATGGGGGGGGACTTTCCTCCTGACCAGCCCTATGATGAACAGCACAAAGAGGAGCGGATGGCAGGTCACTACGAAAAACTTAAAGAAGGAGGCTAATCCCCTGAACCATCTGGAGCCACCTATGGCGGGGACTTTCCCTCTTTCCCCCAGCCGTTGGATGATATCGTCGAACTCCTCCGTCGCTTTGGCAACCTTTGGCTTTTGAAAAAAGAGCTTTCTCTTTATCAACACAACAACTCTATCAACCGCCGGTTTTCTGCTTATGGTCCACGCCCCGGTATAATAACGGAGATAGAGGATATAGGGCGAAGCCACCAAGAGGAAGGAAAAGAGGAGGATGAAGCAGGCATACCCATTTCTCCTGTAGTTCCAGCCCTGGGAATGCATCCTCCGAAAGAGGAGCCATGGTCCGAGGGTGAGCAATACCCCGATCCCCTCGGCCCGGGTCAAATACGCCAATCCCGTCGCCAAACCCGCAAGGAAGAGGATCTTCCAATCATCCCCCCTGAGGGCCTCCCACCCGAGCCAAACAGCCGAGATGAAAAAGAATGTATAGGTCGGATCGGAAAGGAAATCAGCAGAGTGGGCGACATGACGGGGTAAGATAGCCAGAAAGAGGGATGAGATAAAGGCTGACCATCCACCAAAAGTACCCCTCGCCAGGTAATAGATGGGGATAACCGTAAGCGTTCCGAAAAGGACCGATACCATCTGCCCCGATAGCTCGAAATCCCCAAGGACCTTCGAAAAAGAAGCCACCAGAATCGGATATAACGGGTGATATCCGATTGCCAATCCGTCCATCCATTGACCTGACGCGAAATATTGGGCCGGTTTGAGGTAAAAACCGGTCCCATCGATGGCGATGAGGTAGGTCCATTTATAGAGGAGGATCCTCAAGGCCAGGGCGAATCCCAACAAGAAGATGAGATCCCTTTTCTCATTACCCAAGGCGCTTTCCTTATGCACGGTATCGCCCTTGCCCTTTCACCTGGCCCCCTTGCCCAAGAGGGCCGCGGGGAGGGTCTTCATCAAGATCTTGATATCCAACCAGAGTGACCAGTTATCGATATAATCCAAGTCGTGTTTCATCGATTCAGCGAAAGTGGTATCGCTCCGCCCCCCTATCTGCCATAAGCCCGTGATGCCGGGCTTCATGCTCAACCTCCGCCTCTGCCAGCTCGTGTATTCCCTCACCTCTTCGACCGGATGGGGTCTGGGACCCACCAGGCTCATCTCCCCTTTCAGGACATTGATGAGTTGGGGAAGCTCATCGATACTGGTCTTCCGAATCCATTCTCCAATGCCCGTGATCCGGGGGTCGTTCCTGATCTTGAAGATGGGACCATCCATCTCATTGAGATGCCGCAAATCCCGCTTCCTCTCCTCGGCATCCACCACCATGGAGCGGAACTTATACATGGTAAACATCCGATAATAGAGGCCGCTCCTGTCTTGTTTGAAGAAAACCGGCCCTTCTGAGGTCATCTTGATCAACAGTGAGACGATGAGAAAAAGAGGGGATAATACGATGAGGCAGACCGAGGAGATGACGATATCCATGACACGCTTTATGAAGAGGGCGAACTCATTGGTCGGCGTTGTCGAAAAGGTGAGAAGGGGGATGTCCTGAAGCCGCTCCAAAAAGATTTGGGAAAAGATATGGGGAAAAAAATTGAGCGTCACCCGCGTCTTAATGCCCTCCTCCTCGCAGAGCAAGAATAGGTCTCCAAGCCTTTCCATGCTTTGCCGGGTAACGGCGAAGATAACCTCATCTACCACGTTCTCATTGATAATCCGAGGAAAATCATCCCTCCCCCCTAAAACGGGACACCCCTTTATGGTCTCCCTGTGCCCTTTTCTGTCGATGGCGACAAACCCCACCAATCTCAAGTTCCAGTGGTGTTGTTGGTCGATGACTTCCGCGATCTCCTCTGCCTCCTTTCCCGTGCCCACTACGATGATATTCAAGAGGCTCCATCCCTTGGACCGCCGATATTTCACAATCCCCCTAATGACCATGCGTTCCCCGACGAGAAACAGGAAGTTTAACAGTCCGAAAAAGACCATCACCGCTCGGCTGATCATGAAATACCTCAGGAAAAATACCCCAAACCCGATGATGAAGCTGCCAACAAAGACGACTTTGAATACGGCAAAGGTCTCTTGAAAAAGGGTTTTGGTCTTAAAGGTTTCGTAGAGCTTGGTAATTAGGAAAAGCAGGGACCAGAGACAAATGATAACCAGGAGCAACCTCATATGGAATTCGAAGAGGACGTTGATCCTTCCCAGGGGAAAATAGGCATGGAGGGCATCTCTCGCCCAAAAAGCGACCAGAAAGGCCGAAGCCGTTAAAATGAGATCCAGGATAAAGACAAAACCTGATGTGATCCGTTCCTTCTGTCTAAACATAACTACCCGATACCCCTCGCCCAGATAGGCCTAATGACGATCGAAAAGGTATTTCAGCTTGAATTTCACCCAGCTTTTAATCACCTCTATCTTCTGCGGATTCAACCCCTTGCCCGCGCTCTCCCTCAGATGGTGATGAATCATTGCCGCCTCCGGGTTGTAGACCACCTTCCACGGGGTCTTTTTCATCCGATAGCAGAGATCGACCTCCTCGAAATAGAGGAAGAACCGTTCGTCGAACAACTGGGATCCAGGAATGGCCTCCCTTCGGACCATCATGCAACCCCCAAGGGCCCAGTCCACCTCCCGGATGGTGTTGTGGTCCCAATCGGTCATCAAGTGTTCCCTCAAGATCCTGCTTTTGGAGAAGAGCCTGCCCAACGGGGTTCGTCTCAGGAAGATGGTCCCAATAGTGTGAAAGGTCCTACACGAATATTGAAGGCTCCCATCGGGATTGTAGAGTTTGGGAAAGACGATCCCCACGTCTGGATGAGATTCCATAAAATCCCATAGTCTTTGGATGGAGTACGGTAGGACCCTCAGATCCGGATTCATGATCAAGCAGTATTTCCCCTTGTTTATGCGATAGGCCTGATTAGCCGCCCTGGCAAATCCCAGGTTTTTCCGATTTCCGATCAATGTGCATTGGGGAAAACGTCGCTCCAACAGGGCCCGGCTTCCGTCGCGGGAGTGATTGTCCACCACGAAAACCTCGAACCCACATGCGGGATGGTTGGAAAAGAGGGATGTTAAACACTCCTCCAAGAGGTCCCTGGTGTTGTAGTTGACCACAATGATGGATATATCCACTCGGCTCGATTGCATGCCCATCATCTCATGCTATCTTAATCTCTTGGCGATTTCTTGATCATCCCTGCGGTCCTCTCTTAGAAAAGGCATCCGCCACCACCTATCCCATTGCCTTGATGGTCCTATTCCGTATGATCGTACCATCGGCGCCAATGGAACAAGAGTAACCCAGTTGAATAGGTGTGGCAACCAATCGATTATGAACCCGGAGGGAGTAGTCCTCACCTGTCACCCATGGTTTTTCCCCTCATCGCCTTCGCCGGTGCCGGCCTTATTCTTCTTCGGAATGATCCGTGCCGGGACGCCAACGGCGATGCAATTATCGGGGACGTCGGTGATGACGACGGCGTTTGCCCCGATGGTGACATTATTTCCAATTTCGATGGATCCGATAACCGTCGCCCCCGTGTAGACATTCACGTTATCGCCGAAAACCGGTCTGTTTTTTTCCAAGTCCTCCCCTCCCGCCTCCAGACTGGAACCAATGCCCACCTTATGGTAACAGGAGAAATTCTTGCCCACCGTCCTCACGCTGATGATAGTTCCCAGGCTATGGGGCATATAAAACCCCCCATCGATCTCCGCCCCCATAGAGATCTCCGTCCCGAAGATAACGAAGTTAATAATGGAGAAGAGCTTGGCCAAAAATCTGAGCCTCTTCACATAGAAAAAGTGGGAGATCCGGTGAATGATGACGGGCTGACTCCTGGGGTTGAAGAAGAACTTCACGGCCTTCTTGAAGCAGAGCTCCCCGGGATAGTATCTCTGAATGTCCATTTTGATCTTTTCAAACATAGAGGGCGAAACGCTAGGGATCAAACGGATAAGACCCGCTTCATCATCTCGGAGAAGGCGCTCATCTTTTCCCCAGTTTGGTTCCTTTCCCACCCGACAATGGGGGTCGAAACAAGGGTAAAGAAGACCTGAAAGAGGATCCCCGCCAGAATGGTTATCTTCAATCCCAATAGATCAACCGACTTGTAGAATTTACGATAAAACCTCATGGTGTTGGTAAACTCATTGAGGAAGCTCGATTTGGAAAACCGATATCGATCGATGCTCTTGCCGATGAGATGAGTAAACGATGCGTAGGGAATGTACTTTACCTTCCATCCCGCCCTCTTCATCCGCATGCACCAGTCGCTATCCTCAATCTCCAGGAAATAATTCTCGTCCATTAACCCCACCGTGTCAATAACCTCGCGGCGGACGAACATGAAGAACCCCCCAACCATATCCACCTCCCGTTCCACTTCCCTGTTGGCGTAGTAGCTGAAAAGCCTGCCCACGGAACGGGAGAAGTGTTCCCTGATCCACCTATTGGGAAGCACCTGTTTGGCCATCAGGAATTTGGTTATCACCTTCCAGGAGGCGGGAAACGAGCTCCCATTTGGAAAAATGGAGCCGGATGCGGTATAGGTCTTTATGCCTACACATCCAACCTCGAGGTGTTTCTCCATATAATCGTGGGTAACCGAAAGGGTATCTTCCCATAGGAGGGTATCCGGGTTCAGCAGCAAGACATACCTCCCCTCACCCTCCCCCATCCCCTGGTTGTTGGCCCTCGCAAATCCAAAGTTCTCGTCGTTGGCAATGAGTTTCACCGAGGGGAACTCCCTTTGAACCATCTCAAGGGACCCATCCGCGGAATGGTTGTCCACCACGATGATCTCCACCGTCAATGGACTCGAATATCGGATGATCGACTCCAAACAGTTCCTCAGGTACTCCCTGACGTTATAGCTTACGATGATGATGGAAATATCAATTGCCATTGGCCTCAGGGGCTTGCCCCTACTGAATTTGACCTTTTTCGAACGTTACAAATCCGGTGAACGCATCTCTATCGCCAAGCATCGAGTGCTTGATCCAGCCCACGGTGATGATCACTACCAAGGGCTAGTCGTCCAAAATTGGCCTCCTCATGGGATTACCCCATGGAGCACCCTTCCCTCCCCGAGGACGTCCAAGATGAAGGGGTTCCCCTGATCTCTCATCCTTTTAAACTCCTCGGGAGCATATCTCACGGGCTCAAAAGGCCTGCATTCTGCGGATACCTTTATTATTAGCCTTGGGAAAGGCGTGGTTTCGGCGTTAATTATGGAGATATCTATACTTATATGGTTTCTTTTTTGTAAATACCCCCACCCTTCTAGAGTCTTTTTCAGATGATATGATCAATTCTTCTAATTCATAATTGGATATTTTCTTGCTTCGTTGAATTTCCCTCCTTTTCTTGAGTGTCTTCGGCAGTAATTTCATTGCATCCAATATTCCTTTTAAATAGACCTTTGGACAGCAAACAATGAAGCACATCGCATAGAATATCTTAATTTGGCTCCATAAAATTCTCGGTAAAAATTTGATGAGTAAAGGGCTGGGAATATTTTTGATAATTACATTAATCATATTTCTAACATTGTAAAAAACTGTAAATTCGTTTATAAGGCTCCCTGTCGTTGCACTTCCCATATG
>NJBL01000099.1 GCA_005223145.1 bacterium (candidate division B38) B3_B38
CATTGACACCCATGCCGACACCCCAGCTAAGATGCTCCGAGGGATTTCGACATCGGCACACGTTCGGACGAGGGTCATATTGACCTTATCCGGATGAAGGAGGGGGGGCTGGATGCACAATTTATGGCGGTATTTGTTTCTCAGAGCAGCGAGGGGCAAGAGGCAGCTCACAGCGCACTGGAGCTAATCGATGCCATTCTTGAGCAGGTCGAGGCAAACTCCGATAAGGCAGCAATGGCTTATTCACCGGCGGATATCAGGCGACTTCACAACCAGGGTAAAATAGCCATCCTCATGGGGATGGAGAACGGGATTCCCGTAGAAGAGAGCCTCCGATTACTGCGAAACTTCTATCGCCTGGGCATCCGCTACATCACGCTCTGCCACGGCGGTAGCAACTTCATCTGCGACTCTTCCACCGACGAGCCAAAATGGAACGGGCTGAGCGACTTCGGCAAGGAGATGGTGGGAGAGATGAACCGCCTGGGAATAATGATTGATGTCTCCCACATATCGGACCAGGCGTTCTGGGATGGGCTCAAGACCTCCCGGGCGCCGATCATCGCCTCCCACTCCTGTGCACGGGCTTTGTGCGATGTGGAGCGGAATCTATCGGATGATATGATCAAAGCACTGGCGAAGAACGGAGGGGTAGTGCAACTGGCTTATGTCTCCGATTTTGTGAGCCAGGACTACCACAACAAAACTAATGAGCGTCGGGAAAAGCTGGCACCCGCCATGAATGAATTAAGAGAGAAATATAAGGACGACCGCGAGGGGTTCTACCGAGAACTTCGTGCTCTATACGAAAAAAACCCGGTTGCTCCCCCGCCGATCACCTCCCTCATCGACCAGATCGACCACATCGTGAAATTGGTGGGAGTAGACCATGTGGGGCTCGGTTCCGACTTTGACGGCACCAGCTCGGTTCCCCAGGGGCTGGAGGATGCCAGTAAACTCCCCATCATCACCTATCATCTGCTGAAACGAGGATATAAGGAAGAGGAGATTATAAAAATACTTGGTGGAAACCTGCTGCGAGTCTTTGAGAAGGTGGAAGAAGTCGCCAAACAATCTTCTTAAAGGCGTTTGCACATCCCATCAAGCCGGGGCTTGTGGGGGCGAGGCACTGTCTTTAATAGAATTTGCTGAAGAAGGAGAACCAGCTTCTTAAAAGGGAGTTAGGTTATTTTTTCTCAGCCTCCCCGGTCATGGGGACAAAGCGCACCCCGGTAATGTGCTCTACCTTCAGCTCCCCTTTATGCTTGGTTATCAGGGTAAGAGTCTGATAGAAAGTGGTGCTGCCGAGAGGGAGAATCAACCTCCCCCCTTCCTTCAGCTGGGCAATCAGCGCTGGGGGGATATGATTCACTGCGGCGGTTACGATAATGGCATCGAAGGGGGCATATTCCTCCCAGCCAAAATAGCCATCCCCCTGTTTTGCCTTAATCTGAGAGTAGCCCAGTTCCTTGAGCCTCTGGCGCGCTTTCTCTGCTAGCCTTGGTCTTATCTCGATAGAGTAGACCTGGTCGGTCAAACCGGTTAATACCGCCGCCTGATAGCCCGAGCCGGTTCCTATCTCCAATACCCTTACACCCGGCTTTATCTTCAACTCCTGGGTCATTAAAGCTACGATGTAAGGTTGAGAAATGGTCTGCCCCTCGTCTATGGGAAGGGGATGGTCGGCATAGGCGTACGCCCAATACTTGGGGTCTACAAAGAGATGCCTTTTGACTGTGCCCATTATCTCAATAACCTTAGGGTCGGTGATGTCCCTTCCTTTTAAATCATGCTGCACCATGAAGTTGCGGGCTCGCTCGTACTTATCATCCTGCGGCAGAGCGAGAAAGCTCCCCCCCATCAGAATACTCCCTATCAGCAGAAAAGACCATAACCTCATTACTGTCAGCCCTCCTCACACCTTCATTTTTAGCATAGCACAAATCCGACCCCAAGCCAATCCTAAAAAGCCCAGCTCTCACAGGCAAAAGGGGGGGGAATTCTTGACAGAAGGAATTTTTCCTCTTATACTTGCCTTGCATACAGCATATGAATTAACAACAAAAAATGGTCTTTGTGAATTCATTTATCAACAGCATGGGAGTGAATTATGGCTTATAAGAATATCCTATTTGAGGTCAAAGATCGGATAGCCTATGTGACCATCAACCGACCCCAGGTGCTCAATGCCCTCAATATAGAGACTGTGGAGGAGCTGAGCAAGGTCTTCAGTGCCATAGAAGAGGATGAAAAAGTTGCCTCGGTAATTCTGACTGGGGCTGGGGAGAAGGCTTTTGTAGCCGGAGCAGATATTGGCGAACTGGTCAAGCTGGATGCCCTGGGCGGGAGAGATTTTTCACTCAACGGGCAGCGGGTCTTCAACCAGATTGAGAACCTCAGCAAACCAGTTATCGCTGCAGTCAATGGCTTCGCCTTAGGAGGCGGCTGTGAGTTAGCCCTCGCCTGCACTCTGAGGGTAGCTGCCGAGACAGCCAGATTCGGTCAGCCGGAGATCAACCTGGGAATCATCCCCGGCTACGGCGGCACCCAGAGGTTAGCCCGCCTGGTAGGCAAAGGAAGAGCCCTGGAGATGGTCCTCACCGGAAATATGGTTAGCGCCGAGGAGGCATATCGTATAGGATTGGTCAACAAAGTCGCCCCCCTCAGCGAGCTATTAAATGAGGCAAAGAAGCTGGCAGAGGTCATAATGTCCAAGGGTCCCATTGCTGTGAGGCTGGCTATGGTGGCTATAAACCAGGGGCTGCAGATGAGCCTGCAACAAGGTCTTCAGATGGAAGCCAGCCTCTTCGGTCTGACCTGTGCTACCGAGGATATGAAGGAGGGCACCTCAGCCTTCCTGGAAAAAAGAAAGCCTGCCTTTAAGGGGAGATAGGGAATTATAACCCTGCGGTGCGCAGCTTATAGTTGATATAACACCCCAGCACCTTGATCGCTCGGTCTGCTGAGCGAAAGGTGGTTATTCCCGCTTCTTCCAGCATGTTCACCAATGGGTCGTAGAGGCTGCCAGCATCCACCGATACTATAAAAGGCTTCTCACAGCTCTTGTTCAACTTAATGAGCTTTTGACCGATGCTATCGGGCGAGTGTATATCCTCATCAGAAGATGGCCCTTTATCAAGCGTTTGAAGGGAAGGAGCAAGGGGAATCAGAGAGATGAGAGCACAATCTATCCCCTCGTCTTCCAGAATAGCTTGGGCGCATTGATAGAATATCTGGTCGTCGGCCATTGGGGTGAGGTCAAGGGGGTTGCGGATATTGGCTATTTCCAATATCTTCGATGGTTTAAGATACTCTCGTAGACGCTTCTCGGTCTTAGATGAGAACGAAGGCAGAACCAGAGAGTAACGGGAATCTTCGATATTATCAGCCATACCGACGGTCTCAAACCCGGCGTTGCTCAGGCATCCCAGCCGCCGACCCCCTATTCTCTTTCCCGCCAAAAAGCTCCCCAGCCTAATGTAGTCCCTGAAATCATCAAAGCTTTCTGCCATCAAGGCGCCAGCCTGGTTTAAGATGGAGGATGCTACTGGGTATTCCCCCGCCAGGGAGGCGGTATGACCGCTGGTGGCATCAATACCCTCCTTCGTCCTTCCCGCCTTGTAGACAACGACATCCTTCCCATGCCTGACCAATTCCCTCGCACTTCGGGCAAACTCCAACCCATCCAGCTCCTTAAAGCCTTCCACATAGGCAGCCAGCACCGAGAAGCCTTCGTTTCTATCATTGAAAAATCGTACATAATCGCCCAGGGTGAGGTCTATCTGGTTCCCTATAGATATGGCATACCGCGGCTTGATAGTGGTTAGCCGGCTGAGGAGGGTAACAATAAAAGCCCCGCTTTGCCCAAGGTAGATAACATTATCCCTTATCCCCGGTGTGGGTGGCAATTTTGCCTGGGGGACGAAAAAGGTATCCATACTCCCCGGTTGAGAGCGAATCCCCATGGAGTTGCCACCATTAAAAATCGGTATATCCCTGCCCGCATGGCGAGAACCTTGAATAGCTGCTCTTATCCTCTGCTCCAAGGGCTCAGTCCCTCCTCTTTCTCCCAGACCGCTGGAGATAAGGATTACCGCCTCCGCTCTGTCCGAGGAGATGAGCTCTTCAACAATTTGAGGGGTTTGCTCCGCCTTGAGAGCAATTATGAATAAGCCCACCTTCTCCGGGAGCTCTGAAATGGATGGGAAGCACCGGCAATCCTCGACAGCATCAACCCCTTTCTTGACAATGTAAATACGCGCCTTATTATAGCCTGCTCGGAGGAGGTTATTCAGGATTATATGTCCAAAGTTGCGACGTCGGGAGACCCCAATTATCCCAATTGAGCCGGGAGAGAGGAGGTGCTCAATCTTTTGGATGGGTCGCTCTGGCACCCTGGCAGAGGCTCTCTGGAATTTCAGTAACCCATCCAGCGCTATGAGCTTTCCTTTAAGGATAACAAAAGGGTTAACCTCAGCTTCGGTGACCACTAAGGAACTTTTCTCACTCAGGGAGGAGAAGTGGTTAGCAAGGCTCTGAAAAGTCTCCATGAGAAGAAGGAGTTTATCTTTCTCAATGAGTTTCTGCTGGGTACGGGTTTCCCCCAGGAGCTTCTCGTAAACTGCAGGCTGGGTCACCACCTGCTCCAGCTCCTCCGCCCCTGATAATGCGGCTGAGCCTATAGCCACCCCTTGACCGGGCAGAAGCCTCTCGGCGAAAAATTCGGTATCAACCCCACCGCTGCCAAAGAGGACGATGGGTCCGAACTCCCGACTCCAGCGGAAACCGGCTAACAGCTCACTGCCAAAAAAACCTTTAGGGTAGTCTATATACTCGCATATCATGACCCCCCGGAGGTGCTGTTCAATCTGTCGCCGTAACTCCTCCCCCTGCAAATCATGATAAGCAGGCGGAATAAGCTCAGAGTTCCTTTCCAGCCACTGCTGGTATTTTCGGGGCACCGAGCTCAACATCTCCTCCAGAGCACGGCAGACTACCTGATAATCCCTTTTCACAACCTTTACCCCGCCGACTTCGGTCTTGTGGGAGATGGTGTCGGAGACTATCTTGAGGACTACCCGATTGCCCAGGTATTGCTGGAGAAGCTGAGGCTGGAAATCCTTCCCCTTGGGGATAAACTCTGCCCGAGGGGTTTTTAGCCCGGATAATTGTAAAACTTTATAGACCTCCCATTCATAGAGGAAGTTTCTCCCCTCTCCCTCCGCCTGTTCCAGAAGCTTTTTAATGCTGGTAAAATCTATGTTCAGCATAGGAAGCCTTTGAGCGAGCTATGGGGTTCGGCTGTGTTCCCTTATCAGCCTCTGAAAGAGCTCCAAATTGAGCTCTCCCTCCTTCGTAGAGAGCAGCTCCAGAGGAAGCCCCGGAGAGCCGGGGATGACCCCCTGATACTCTCTCAGAATGGACAGAATCAAGTTCCTTTTATCATCCTGGAAAACCCTCTTCCAGTGGGAAATGGTCTGGAGGGGCGCTGGTCCAGGCGCCATCTTCAAGCCCAGCTGATAGGTGAACTCCGCTCCTATCCCCTGCTGAAGACACCCCTCATAGAACTCACCCGCTTGTTTTCCATATTCAAAGGCTAACAGATTAAGCCTGGCGATTGCCTCCCCTTTGGGGGCAAATGCCTCTGTGATCGACTGTTGTAGGTCATCCACTTCCACGGGAAGATGGGGTGCAGCTGCCCCCATCATGACCATATTTTGAGCACGCGCCGAACCCGCCCGCCGGGCTAACCTTTCGGCATCGATCAAGATGTGTGCCCTCTGCGCCCTCATTCGGGCTATGATATCCTGGAGGTCGGGATAATGGGGGATATTCCTCACCGGGCAGACGCTGCTGATTATTCTCGCCTCAGGGGATAGGAGGTGGAGATAACGGAGGGTTTCCAGAAGCTCGGTGCTGAGAAGCATATCACCCTTTCCCTGGGGAATGAGGTCGCTGTAAATGGGCTGCTTGGAAATCCTCAGGTGGGATTGTACGGCACCCCCCCGCTGGGACATCCCGTGCACCTCAGCTTGCTTGATGTATAGCCCCTTCTTGAAGGCAGCCCGGTCGAGGATATATGCCATAGAGAGGATGCCCTGACCACCTACCCCAGCAAGAACGATGTCCATCTTCATCTCTACGACCCCTTTTTCCTCACACGGGCGGCTACCAGACACTCGCGGGCAGCAATAATAACCGATAGCCCACGGTGGGTTATCTCCTGGCGGATAATCCGCACATTCTCCTCATGCCTCTTGGGAATGGGCGTGATGGTCTTTATATGAGCAGGGTCTATTCCCAGGCCTCTGAGAAGGTGGGGTAATTCCTCGCCGGAAAGCATGGTCTCCTGTCCGCCTGTCATCGCCACAGTGGTATTATCCAGGATAAAAAGGGTCATATCGGTATTCTCCCTGGCGGCTCCCAGCAGAGGAGTGATGCCAGAATGGGCGAAGGTGGAATCGCCAATTACCGCCACCGATGGATGCAACCCGACATCAGAGGCTCCCTTGGCCATCCCCACACTGGCGCC
>NJBL01000100.1 GCA_005223145.1 bacterium (candidate division B38) B3_B38
GGCGAACAATGCACGCTACCTCGCCCGTTTAGCATCCACTACGTGAATAATGACAATATTGCCCTCTTCTTCGCCGTGTGGGAAGACGGTAAAGGCACAGGTTGGCTCTCCCAACGCCATGTTGGCGATACCGTAGAGCTGTTCGGGCCGCTGGGTAACGGCTTCTCCATTTATCCCACTTCACGAAAACTGCTACTGATGGCTGGCGGCATCGGCATTGCCCCGTTATACTTTCTGGCTGAACAAGCACGAGACCATGGATATTCGGTAAAGCTGCTGCGAGGGGCATCAGGCGAATCTAAGCCATCAGGGAAAGCAAACCCCTCTCAGCATTACCCTAAAGAGCTTTTACCTCGTGGAATAGAGATAGAGACTATTACTTCATCTCAGGACGGCCAGACGGGTATGGTTCTTGAACTCCTCAGGCCAGAGGTCGTTGATTGGGCAGACCAGGTCTTCGCCTGTGGCCCTACCCTAATGTATCGCTCTATGGCAGCCCAAAACCAACTCCTGAAAGGAAAGTCAGTCCAGATTTCCCTAGAGGTGAGGATGGGGTGTGGACTCGGAGTCTGCTATGGGTGCACACTGAAGACAAAAAGAGGACTGAAGCAAGTATGCAAGGATGGGCCGGTATTTGACTTAGATGATATCCCGGAAGAGGAACTATCCCCTATCTGAACTTTCCTCTGCCGCAACTCTCGCCCATTAGTCTATCCGGGAGCATCACACCATGAAACAAGGATTAACCCCTGGACGTGCGGAACGCAGTTACGGCATTGGAGAGGGAGATGGTGTTGTCCGTGTCTGAAATTGAGGAACTTTTACCTTGACAATATTGTAATACCCAAAAAAGAAAGCTGGCTATTCTGGTAAGGAGAATACCCAGCCCTCCACTCTGTAAAGACTTATACATCTGCTTTACAGTGTTTAGTGTTTATGCTACGCTTTGATTGCTGCTTTAACTTTCTCTAGTAACTCGGGAGGAATTGTCTTCATACCGTGAACCTCAGCAGCATGTTCTGCTATTTTCTTCATGAGTTCTTCTTCTGTTTCGGCTGTTGCCTCAAATCCACAGTCCATGCCGACATCCTTACATTTGATTGATGGCATTAATAATCACCTCCCTACTTGGTTTGATAGATTTCGAATGCCTGTTTCTTTGCACTCTTTTGAATAGTAAGTAGAAGCTACTGGACCTTGGCGATGATGCTCCGGTACCGGTCCTCGGGGAATGCCTTCAGGGTCTCGGTGTGGACGCTGCCCCGGCTTCCTGTGCCTAACATTACAGCCGCCGCCGCTTCATCGCTGGGAAGCTCGAAAATAACCACCAGGTCATACCGTCCCATGGCGAGGTAGAAAGCGGTCACCTTCCCGCCAGCAGCCGCGACCGCTTTCTTAAAGTCATCCAGACGCTGGGGCGACTCTTTGACATTCCGAATACCCTGGTCTGTCCATTTGACAAGACTGATATAGGTTGGCATCGTAACCTCCTTTCAGGTAGATTGGCATCCGTTATTCTTAGATAGTCTTTCCACTTAGAGGCACCACCTCCTCTTAAATTATTTACTAAATAAAAAGGGCACCAGCTACCGCATGTCATATAGCGGTTCCGGTGCCCTTCGTTCCTCTCATCTTCCTTAGCCCGGCGTTTTTTACGGGTGTCTCACCTGTTAGGATTTGAGTCTAGTCCTCTTTTAGAGGATTGTCAATAGCCCAAGGTTATGTCTATTATTTTTCCTTATTGCCCGCTTTCCCCTATAATATGTTCAGCCTTGAGAGGAGGTGCATTATGGTAGCCACCAAGAGAATTAGTCTCCGCACCAAAGGAGAGTGTGACATTGTTGACATTACCCCTCAAGTGGAGCAGCAGGTTGCTGAAGCCGGTATCAATAATGGATTGGTTACTATATTTGTCGCCGGCTCAACAGCCGGAGTAACCACTATTGAATTTGAGTCTGGTTTACTCTCTGACTTCCAGAGTATGTGGGAGCGGAATGTCCCTAAAAATATCCCCTATAACCACGACCGCCGCTGGGGAGATGGCAATGGATACTCTCATACCCGTGCCTCACTACTAGGGGCTTCATTAGCTGTCCCTTTCAATGACAAAAGGCTAACCCTGGGCACCTGGCAGCAGATAGTCCTGATAGATTTCGATAACCGACCCCGCTCAAGAGAAATTATATTGCAAATTATGGGTGAATAGCTGACTTGCAATTTCTCAGGTGACGGAGTACAACACTGCTAGACTAAATGTAGAATAGTTAAATCAGGAGAAACCATATGGGAAATGTAACGGAAACTGCGCTCCTATTTGAGACCTATCCCAAGTTAAAGGGAAAGATACCCTGGATGCCGCTGGGTAATTTCCCCACCCCGGTTCAGAAACTAGACAACCTGGGGAAAGAGATTGGTGCCGGAAGCTTCTATGTCAAACGGGACGACCTGAGTTCAAGCATATATGGGGGTAACAAGATACGAAAGCTTGAATTTCTTTTAGCTGAAGCAAAGCAAAAGGGAGCCAATACCCTGATAACAGGCGGAGGTATCGGTTCAAATTTTTCTCTGGCAACCACGATACACGGTCAAAGGCTAGGTATGAGAACCGTCCTTATTCTCATGGACCAACCTACTGCTGAATACGCTAAAAAGAACATGCTACTTGACTACTATCACCAGGCTAAAATGCTAAAGACCTCCAGGCGGCTAAGGCTTTTCACGATTGGATACCAGTTTCTGATAAATATTAAGCCGCTAAAAGGCAAACTACCCTATTTAATCCCCATCGGCGGCAGCTCTGAGCTGGGAAGCCTAGGATTTGTCAACGCTGCGTTTGAGCTGAAAAAGCAGGTAGAAACAGGAATTTTGCCTGAACCTGACTACTTATTTGTCAGTGCCGGTAGTCTAGGAACCTTCTGCGGCCTCTGGTTAGGCTGCCAAGTGGCTAACCTCAAGACAAAGGTAGTGGGAGTGAATGTCTCATCCGCTAATACTGTAGGTGCCGCGACCAAGATTAACAAAATTTACCAGTACTTATGGAAAACAGACCCGGGGTTACCCCGACTAAAGGTCTCGAGTTCAGACCTCACCATACTTAAAGATTACAGAGGGGAAAGATATGCCCGATTTACAAAAGAGGGGATGGAGGCTATCTTGCTGATGCATTCTTTAGAGAAAATCAAACTCGATGGCACCTATAGTGGTAAGACCTTAGCTGGGGCTTTAGATTACATTAAGAAGAACCATCTGGAAGATAAAGTCCTTCTCTTTTGGAATACCTATAATTCAGTCGACTTGTCCCACTTAATCAAGGATATTGACTACCACAAACTCCCAACTCCTTTTCACAAGTATTTTGAGTTACCTAAGCAAGAGTTTGAGGCACCCCTATAGGCATTAATCATCAGATTAGTCAAGCCTGCTTACCCATGGAGTAGAGAGAAAAATTCGGTTCTGGTCTCTGTCTTGCTGCGGAAGGTACCCCTGAGGGCTGAGGTAATAATGCTGCTTCCCTGTTTCTTGATACCACGCATAATCATACACAGGTGCTCAGCCTGAATAACTACTGCCACTCCATCTGGTTTAAGCCCATCCATAATAGCGTCAGCAATCTCGGTAGTCATCCTCTCCTGAATCTGGGGGCGTTTAGCGATAATCTCTACTACTCGAGCTAGTTTGCTGATACCTACCACCCGCCCATCAGCACTGGGAATATAGCCTATATGGGCTACGCCGTAAAATGGCAAAAGGTGATGCTCACACATAGAATAAAAGGGAATATCCCGCACAACTACCATTTCCCGGTGTCCTAGCTCATAGCCCACTTGAAGCTCTTTTCTGGGGTCAACCTCAAGTCCCATAAAAAGCTCGGCATACATCTCAGCTACACGCCCGGGGGTATCTACCAGACCCTCCCTTTCAGGGTTTTCTCCGATAGCCTCAATCATAGAAACCACTGCTGCCCTAATCTTGGACTCATCAAACACTCTCGCCCTCCTTTGCCGCTATTACAAAATAGCTCTAAAAACTACTAAAATGACTCTTTAGGATAACCGTATTTAGCCACCACGCCACTCCTTAGCCTTTAATAAAATCAAACTGAGAATGATAGCCAGCGTACCAATTATTACGCAAATTAATAAAGCCAAATCGTAACTCCCGGTGGCATCAAAGATACTTCCGGCTATAGGTGCGCCTATAGCTCCACCTATTGTGCCCAGAAGCGCAGCAGCAGCCAATATTATACCCAAAAACTTGAGACCAAATAATTCGGCTGATACCAGTGCGTACAATGAAACTATGCCACCATAGGCAATACCATAGATTGCAGCAAATAGGTAGAGCATCCAGCTTTCTTTGGCAAATAGAAGCCAGATAAGAGCTAATGTTAACATAGTAATACAAGCAGCTAATGCTCGTCTAGCTCCTACCTTATCAGAGATAAAGCCCGTAAAAAACCTGCCGATAATGCTAGTTCCACCGATGACAGATACTATGCTCGCTGCTACCATAGCTGAAATCCCGATATCCACAGCATGAGAAGCAATATGAACAATTAATAAGCCGAGGGAAAACATATACCCGAACAGTATTAAACCAAAAAACCAAAACCGACTAGTCTTAATTGCCTGGGCAAAAGATAGCCCCTTCTCAGCTGAATCCAGGGAGTGTTTATTCCCTATAGTTATAGTCTCATTCTCTCCGTATGGCTTGAGCCCTATCCGATGGGGGCTATGTTTCATAAATTGTGCCAGGGGGATAACGATTATAAGGTTTATTAAACCCAGAACGATATAGGCCTGCCGCCAATCATAAGAAGATATAAGCCATTGAGTTAAGGGCGGTGAAATGATTCCACCCAGGCCGTAGCCAGCGACAGTAAGTCCCATGGCTGTTCCCCTCTTCTTAGTAAACCACCTGGGTATTGCAGAGACGAGAGGAATAAAGGCACAGCTAAAGCCAATCCCCATAATAATTCCCCAGATTAAATATACCTGCCCCAATGAGCTAACCTGTGACATTAATAAGAACCCTATTCCGTACAGTAGACCATTAGCTGTAAGTAGGGGTCGGGAACCATATCTATCAGCTAACCTTCCAGCAAGAATAGCCAGACCCCCGCCTACCAGTAGAGTCATGGAAAAAGCGGCTGATAAGGCCCCCCTCTCCCAATTAAACTCCAACGTCAGAGGCCTTAAAAATATGCCAAAGGAATAAAAGGCAATCCCCTGTACGGATACGATAAAGATAGCGAGGATTACCATAACCCAGCCGTAGTAGAGATGTTTCAAATTTATCAGTCCTCAAGCCTTAACAGGTATTTTATTCCCTAGATACCCTTACTATAGACCTCACGGTCGAGCAGGCGCACTGTATCTTTTGATGTAGTAAGATAAACATCACTTCCCAGATACAGGATGGGGTTGACTTTGTTCATATCCAATTGTCCCTCCGCAGTAAAGACCTCCTTCAGCCAATGCACCGCCACAATCCTCCCCACCAAAAACCTGTGGTCGCCATACTCTCTATCATCAACTAACTGGCACTCATAGGCAGCATAAGCAGCTTTCAAGATTGGCGCTGCTGTCTTCACTGACCTGTCTTTAGCAATATTAAACTTCTGAAATTTATCTACCTCACTGCCACTACAACCACCTACGGCGGCAACCAGCTCAGCTACTTCAAAGGGTAAGAAATTAATGGCGAACTCCTTACTTTCACTAATAAGTTGATAAGTAAACCTCTTGGGAGCAATAGTTATCCCGTAAAGGGGCGGACTAGCTGACAAAGGTGTATGCCAGGCTACCGCCATAACATTGTCCTTCCCTTTAGCGTGAGCAGTAACTAAAGCAGCTAGTCCAGGGTAGTGCTGAAATTGCTTAGCTATATCTTTTACCTCTTCTTTAATCACCTTAGCCATTTTAAAAACCTCCTTTTTTATTTTGGGAAACAATTCCTATCTAATTAGCTTTGGAATTGTTTCTATTGTTATGTCAAGTATTGGTTAAGAGGTTGTTTATCAACCTCACCCCCTTCAAACTACCCTTGATAAACAACCTTGATTAGCCCCAGTCTAAAGCCTGCTCGACAGCGGCTAAATCGGCGGGAAGCTCAAGGAATGGTTCTGCCCTCTTAAGAGCGGCATCAGTATCCTTAAGACCAGTGCCCGTTACCACACAAACTATTCTTTTTTGTGAGAAGTCCGTGCCACTGCGGGAAAGCTTAAGCAAGCCAGCTAAAGAAGCTGCCGAAGCCGGCTCGCCGAAGACGCCCCCTTTAGTAGCCAGAAGCCGGTAAGAGGCTAGAATTTCATCATCGCTAACCATATCAATAATACCACCGGATTCATCACGGGCAGCGACAGCCTTTTGCCAGCTAGCCGGATTGCCTATTCGTATTGCCGAGGCAACCGTCTCCGGCTCCTTAACGGGATAGCCGCTGACAATGGGGGCAGCACCCTCGGCTTGAACACCCATCATTTTGGGCTGACT
>NJBL01000030.1 GCA_005223145.1 bacterium (candidate division B38) B3_B38
CACTGTCCTGACAGGTGAGGACCGGCTTGTGTGAGCTAAAAGCCTCTAAGGTGACCAACCCATAATCCTCATTCAAAGGACCGAAAAATACCCCTCGACATCGAGCATAATAGTCAATCAGAGTATTGTCATCCACCCATCCCAGCAATCTAACCCTACCCTCCAGCCCCTTCTCCTTTATCTTACGAAGGAGGTTGCCCGCCTCCTTTCCTTCCCCGGCGATGAGGCACCTAATCCCCCGGGTTTTTGCCATAGCAAAGGCATCTATCAGGAGGTCCAACCGTTTCAATCTATCCAGTCGAGAAGCGGCAAAAATAAAGTTCTGGTAAGCTGAGGTGCGGTATCTCCTTACTGGTGCAGGGGGATAGAGGATCTGCGAAGGTATCCCCCCCCAGCGAAGGAGTCTCGATTGGATGGTCTGCGACTGAGCATAAAGTCTCTTGACCCTCTTCTTCAAAAGGTAATTATCAATCTTATGGATGAGAAAGCGGCGGGTTTGCTCCTTGATCCTCCCCTTCCATCTCAAAGTTGGGTAAAAAGCTTCCCACAGGTCATAATACTCCCTCATCCGATGGTTCAGCCAGCATATATGGCGGGGATGACGAACCGCATAGCTGGGGTAGCGGAAGGAGATAACCTGGTCTATCTGCTGCTCATCTCCCGTTAGCCCCACATCGGTGAGCCAGTTGGCTAAATAAGCGGACAACTGCCTCCCAAATCGATTCTGTGGAGTGAGCACCAGGTCGGCCTGGTAGCCAAACTCCCGCAGCTGGAAAACCAACGAGCGAGCAATGGTCAAATGCCCGCCGCTGACAAAGGGGACATCAGAGGTCACTACGCATATCCTACTTGAAGGCACAACTCTCACCCCTAAGATAATTGAAAAATATCATAACAAATCACTTAGTTTACCCCTATTAGAGGTGTGAAGTCAACCCGAACTTTCCCACCAGAGGTTAATATTCATCGATGGGAGCCCTTTCTGGTAGCTACCCCTTTTGCTCAGAAGAGAGCCTTTTAGCGTTAGTAGTCCCTTCATATCCTGACGATTGAGCAAACCTACCCCAGTTGAGGATTAGATGGTAAATAAACATACCCAGAGTATTAGAAGCCTGCCTCATATTTCGCTTTATCATCATAAACCGCCAGGCCATCCACGGCTTCTTGAGGAGAAATACACTCTTGAAGCCAAACTTCACCTCTCCTCGCTTGTCAATAAATTGCTCCCAGGGGAGGTCTATCTTCAGGTCTATGGGGTCGAGAACAGAGCGAATGCTGAGAAAGGGAATGCCATTTCTTTCCGCTACTCTCCCCACTGCTGCTGTCTCCATATCAACAGCTACCAGGGAGTACTCTTGCCCCAGCAGCCTTTTGCTCGCCGGCTGGGAAATCACCTTCGCCGATGTAATAAGGTTGCCACTATGGAAACGAAGTCTCGCCTCTTCTGCCAATTGCCGGGCGAATCTAATTAAATTATCATCAACCTTGATAGCCAATTTTAAAGCACCAGCCGGCTCACCCTCTTTCTTTTTCTCCAAATATCTCTCATATATCTCTTGAGGAATGACAAGCTCCGCCGCCCTTAGATGCGGCTGAAGCGCTCCTGCATAACCGGCGGAAATTATCAGGTCCGTGGAGTAGTTTTCCAGCAGCAAGGAAGTAGCCCTCTCTGCCCTTTTGGAACCGACGCCCGATTGAATCAGAATGACCTCTTGACCGCCAGCCTCCCCCAAGAAAAACCTTACCCCTTCTATCTCTCTCTTTGGTGCAGAGTTGGTCTTCTGCCACAACAGCATTAGCTCAGACGACAGAGCAACAATTACGGCTATGGAGCTCAAAAACACCTCCTTTTCACCAGATTTTAGCAGTTCATAAGAAAGACGTCAACCTTCACAGAATTTTAAAGAGCAATTAACCCTTGACTACTTAAAGAGTTAAAGATAGAATGAATTTTTGAAAAACCAGCTTTAAAATTTCTGAGCTGTTTTTTTAACGATGAGCCTTATCTTAAAGATTAAAAACGCTTTTTATCACGGTTAACTATGCTGGAACTTTCCACTCCAATTCAGTATGTGAAGGGCGTAGGTCCCTTTCGGGGAAAAATATTAAAAAAAGCGGGCATCCAGACCGCTGAGGACGCCCTTTACCGCCTCCCTTATCGCTATGAAGACCGAGAGCATTTCAAAAAGATCTCCGATGTGAAAGCGGACGAAGAGGTAACCCTTCTATGCACCATCCTGGATTGTCATCTTCAGACCACCAGGAGAAAGGGCTTCACTATCTTCGAGGTACTGGTTGACGATGGCACCGCGGCTCTTAAAGCCCTGTGGTTCAATCAACCTTATCTTAAGGAAGTTTTTCGGACCGGACAAAGGGTGCTTCTGCATGGGGCTGTGAAACAGAGCTACCGAAAAGGCTCTACATTACAGTTGGAAAATCCCGAATACGAAATAGCTGATGAAAATGAGATCCCTTCCATCCATATGGGGAGGATAGTCCCCATTTACTCCAGAATCACCGGATTATCGGTGAAATTGTACAGGAAGATACTCTATAATCTGGTTGGAGAGCTCACCGAGCACATCCCGGAAATCATACCCCAACAGATAAGTAAGCGCCTGGGGCTGATCCCCAAATGGAGAGCATTGAAGGAGGTCCATTTCCCCCCTGCGGGGACATCAATCGATGAGCTGAACAGGTTTCTCTCCCCAGCTCATCAGCACCTCATCTTTGAGGAGTTCTTCCTGCTGCAGGCTGGCTTAGCTTTGAGGAAGAGAAGGTACTCTCCCAAAGGTAAGGGTGTCGCTTTCTCTATAAACGACCACATTCGGCAGGTGTTGAGAAAAACCCTCCCCTTCCATCTGACACCTGCTCAACGGAAAGTCCTCAAGGAGATTGTAGAAGATATGAGGTCGCCCCACGCCATGAACCGCCTCTTGCAGGGGGATGTGGGCTCTGGAAAGACCATCGTCGCCCTGCTAGCCATACTCATCGCCATAGAGAACGGCTATCAAGCAGCCCTCATGGCTCCTACAGAGATTCTGACAGAACAGCACTATGCCACTATCAGATCCCTCCTCTCCCATAGCTCCTACCACATCGCCCTCCTCAGCCGGGGGGTAAAAAAGGAAGAGAGGGAACAAATCCGAAAAGATATAAAAGAAGGAAGGGTCAACTTGGTAGTGGGAACTCACGCTATTATACAGGAGGGGGTTGACTTCCATAAGCTCGGTCTGGTGGTAATTGACGAACAGCACCGATTTGGAGTGATGCAGCGCTCAAAACTGATCAGAAAAGGTGAGTTTCCCAATGTGCTGATTATGACCGCCACCCCCATACCCCGCTCATTAGCTCTCACCTTCTACGGAGACCTCGATATCTCTGTTATAGACCAGCTCCCACCGGGGCGAAAGCCGATAACCACCGTATACAAAAGCGAAAAAAGCAGAAAAGAGGTCTATAACTTCATCAAGAAGAAGATAAGCCAGGGGGGACAGATTTACATAGTCTATCCCTTAGTGGAGCCCTCGGAAAAAATAGAGTTGAAAGCCGCCAGTGATATGTCAGCGCGGCTTAAAAAGAATGTCTTCCCCAATTTCAGGGTGGCTCTCATTCACGGGCGGATGAAGAGTGAGGAAAAGGAGGAGGTGATGAGGGCATTCACCGCTGGAGAGATAAACATTCTGGTAGCCACCACCGTCATAGAGGAGGGGGTCGATGTCCCCACAGCCACGGTTATGGTGATTGAACATGCCGACCGCTTTGGTCTGTCCCAGCTCCACCAGCTCCGGGGGCGCATCGGGAGAGGGGACACTAAATCCTATTGCATTCTTATGGCTGACAGCCCCATTACTCCCGAAGCACGCCAGAGGTTGCAGGTAATCAAACAGAGCAACGATGGCTTCTACATTGCGGAAAAAGACCTTGAACTGCGAGGACCGGGGGAGTTCTTCGGCACCCGCCAGACAGGAATGCCAGACCTCCGAGTGGGAAACCTGGTGAGAGACCACCATTTGCTGGAGCTTGCGAGAAAAGAGGCTTTCTCTTACTTTGACTACTTGGAGCGTACAAGCCGATTATCTGCCGACCCTCTGATCAGGTTCGTGCAGAACAATTGGGAGAAGAGGTTTGGATTGAAATTGGTAGGATAGGATGAGGGTGATCGGGGGAGCTTTCAAGGGGATTAAGCTAAAAAGCCTGCGGGGAACTGTCACCAGACCCACCAGCCAGAGGCTCAAGAAAGCCTTTTTTGATGCCCTCTCTCCCTGGGTTGGGGATTCGGTTTTCCTCGACTGTTTTGCTGGCTCAGGAGGGATTGGTATTGAAGCTCTGAGCCGCGGAGCCAAAGAGGTGGTCTTCCTGGAATCGGAAGCCAGGGCGATAAAGACCATTCAGCAGAATATAGAACTACTAAAGGTAAAAAGAGCCTGTATAATTATCAAAGAGAACTACCACGCTGGCTTGCAGTATTTAAATCGCCAGAATAAAAGGTTCGACATTTTATTTTTTGACCCCCCTTACCAATTCGACCATTCGTCTCTCATTCAGGTTATCTCATCTCTGGAGTTCTTCGGCGAAGGGGCTCTACTTGCTATCGAACATTTCTATAAAGACCAGCTATCCCTACCGGAGGAGAGCTTTATCCCATTTAAGGTATTAAAGGCTGGCGATAGTCGTATTTCCATATGGAAATTCATCAGCATCAGGGCTTATAACTTCGGCTGATAGGTTCTGCTCCTTTCACCCCTACCCAAAAATAGAGATAGGGGTTTACAAAAGTATATAACCCCCTCTTGGTTTAAAGGTTTAAAGTGAGTATAATACTCACCAAAAAGGGGGTTACCATATGATAAAGCAAACGATGTTACCTTTCAAGTTAAAAATGAGCAAAGAGGACATTACTGCCCGCTCAGGGTTAGCCTTATATGCGGAGTTTTTGCGGGCTATCGGGCTGAAGCAGATGGTTCAGCGACATATGCCCGCTCCTGGCTCCAACCGGGGCTATTGTGCCTGGCAGTTTATAGAGCATTTGATGCTGATGCTCTATGGGGGAGGCCGGCATCTAGAGGATGTGAGGAAGATAGCGCAGGATAAGGCCTTGAGGAGGGTGATAGGGCTCAGGAGGATGCCCTCTTGCTCCACCCTGGGAGATTGGCTGAGGAGGATGGCTGAGGTGGGCCTCAGGGTACTGAATTCCATAAACGCCTTGATGGTCAGACAGATGCTGCGCCGGGACCAGAGGCCGGCATACACCCTGTGGGTGGATTCTACCCTGATAGAGGCGGAACAGGCAGTGTGGCACTACAATAGTCGGGCTCAAATGGAGAACTACATCAAGGAGCTGAAGAGCGGCTTTGGGATGGAGCAGATGCCCAGCGGGGATTTTAAAGCCAATGGCTTGTGGTTTGCCCTGGGGGTTATGGTGTATAACACAAGCATCCTGCAGAAGCTCTATCTCCTGCCTGAAGGGTGGCACCACAAGACCATCCACACCCTGAGGTGGGCTTTGATAGAGATACCCGGTAAACTCATCAGCCACGGAAGAAGCCTGATATTAAAACTGGCTACTACCGAGGAGAAATTCCAAACATACCTTAAGATGCGGCACTGCTGCCTCGGGTTTACCTGATAGAGGAGCTTAAGGGAGAAAAAAAGAAGATGGTGTCCCTGCCAGAAGCAGGGGTGTCTTTTATGGTAGTTATGGCCATACACTGAATGCTTCTCTGGTTGTGAAGCGCTCTTTAAAAACATAAAACAGAGGGAAAATCCCTCACCAGGAACAGAAAATTAGAATCGCCAAACCCTATCGGCAATTTTGGGCCCTATCAAATGGTTGTTTTTCCATAAAAAGTAAGATATAATAAAAAATTATCTTATTAAAATTTTAGGAGACTAAATTGAAAAAGGTAGCCGTTTTCCCTGGTTCCTTCGACCCCATAACCAACGGACACATCGATATTATCGAACGATGCAATCACCTTTTCGACAAAATAATCATCGCTGTAGCCTATAACCCGGAAAAAAAGGGGCTCTTCACCCTTGAGGAGCGCCTGGAGATGATAACAAATATCTATGGTCACCATAAGAACATTATTATAGACTCCTTTGAAGGGCTTCTGGTGCATTATGCCAAGAAGGTCGGCGCCAAAATTATTATTCGAGGACTGCGGGCTATCTCAGATTTCGAATACGAATTTCAGATGGCGTTGATGAACCGCCGATTAGACGACAAAATAGAGACCATCTATATGATGCCTCATGAGACCTATTCCTATGTCAGCTCGAGGCTGATTAAAGAGGTCTTCCAATTAAACGGCTCCGTTAAGGGGCTAGTCCCTCCCATCGTGGAAATGAAGCTCCAGGAGAAATTCAGAAAGAAGCTTAATAAATAAAAATACTTTTTAATGAAAGGGATGCAACCATGAACCTAAGCAGACGGGCAAATTCCATTACTGCCTCGCCAACCATGGCAGTATTGGAAGAGGTAGCTAAGCTTAAAGACAAAGGGATAGAGGTGCTGGATTTGGGTCCCGGTCAGCCAGACTTCCACACCCCAGAAAGCATCAAGCTCTTCGCTAACAAAGCCATTGAGCAGAATTTCACCCGCTACACTGAGCCAGCAGGGATAATGGAGCTAAGAAAGGCGGTGGTAGAAAAATATCGGCGTGATTTTGGTGCTCAATACAAGCCCAATGAGGTAGTCATTAGCTCAGGCGGCAAGCACTCCCTCTTCAACCTTATGTTGGCTATTGTGGAGGAAAGGGACGAGGTGCTCATTCCTGCCCCTTACTGGGTCTCCTACCCCCAGCAGGTCATCCTTGCCGGAGGAAAACCCCGCTTTATAGAGCTGCAAGAGGAGAACCAATTCATCCTCACGCGGGATATTCTGGAAGAGAGCCTCACTGCCAACACCAAGGCGGTTATCATTAATACCCCTTGTAACCCTACCGGGAGTGTGATACCTGGACAGGAATTAGAGAAAATCGCTGAATTGGCACTAAAAAAAGGGATATATATCATCTTTGACGAATGCTACGAGAAACTGACCTATGATGGCATCAAGCATTTCTCCTTAGCCTCCTTAAAAGAGGCCAAAGAGGTCACCCTCATTATCAATTCAGTCTCCAAAACCTACGCTATGCCGGGATGGCGTATTGGTTTTGCCCTGGGACCAGAGAAGGTGATCTCCACAGTAACCAAGCTCCAGAGCCATACCACCTCCGCCCCTTGCTCCATCTCCCAGAAGGCTGCGGTGGAAGCCCTCAATGGCAGACAAGATTTTATCAAAGATATGCTCGCTCAGTATACTCGCCGGCGTGATTATATGGTGGAAGGCCTCAACTCCATCCCCGGAATATCCTGTTATAAGCCCCAGGGGGCTTTTTATATTTTCCCCAATATAACCCATCTGCTGGAGTCGGAGAATATAGATAGCTCGGAAGAATTCTCCCGCCAGCTGGTCAGCCACGCCAGGGTAGCGGTAGTGCCGGGCAGCTCCTTCGGCAAGGAGGGCTATCTGAGGCTGTCCTTTGCTACCTCAATAGAGGTCATCAAAGAGAGTCTGAAACGAATGAAAGAATTTGCCGAAGCTCTGTAGGTATTCCCTCTCCGGGTAATCATATAATGCTACAGAAGCTCTCGCTCAAATACGGAAGCGAAGAGATAACATTCACCTACGAGGGAGAAAGACTCCAGCCTCTTCTCCCTTCCCGGAGAGAA
Source organism: bacterium (candidate division B38) B3_B38 (assembly GCA_005223145.1). Lineage (GTDB taxonomy): Bacteria > Acidobacteriota > B3-B38 > Guanabaribacteriales > B3-B38 > Guanabaribacterium. The sequence goes on from NJBL01000030.1 coordinate 7,720, forward strand.
CACCCTTTAAGCGATGAGGAAATCCTCCATGCCCTGAAGCACCCCATAAATTCCCCTCCCCTCAAGGAGATTGTTCGCCCTGGTCAGAAGGTGGTGATCGCTGTGTCTGACATTACTCGCTCTACTGCTATGGACCGAATATTACCCTTTGTTATTCAAGAGCTAAAAGAGCGCCATGTCCCTAACGGCAGGATGAGGTTCATCTTTGCTGTTGGCAACCACCGACCCGTCCTCCCCGAAGAGGCGAAAGCTATCCTGGGTAAGGAAATCTACAACAACTTCGACACTCTTAACCATCGCTCTACCGACGACCAGGGGTTGGTCAATCTCGGAAAGACGGCTTTTGATACAGAGGTCTCCATTAACAAAGAGGCGATGGAGTCAGACAGGGTGATACTCACCGGAGGAGTAGGGTTTCACTACTTTGCCGGCTTCACCGGGGGGCGTAAGTCAATAACTCCGGGGCTTAGCTCCTATGGGTATATTTGCCATAACCATCTTCTCTCCATCGATTTCGAAAAAGGTTGCTTCGCCAAAGGGGTTGCTCCCGCCAGTTTAGATTCCAATCCGGTGCATAACGATATGATGGAAGCCTGCGCAATGGTAGATCCCGATTTTATTGTAAATTCTGTAGTTAACGAGCATCAAGAAGTGGTAGGACTTTTTGCCGGACACTGGAGAGATGCCCATCTTCAGGCTACAAGATTCTATTCTCGCTCACATCTTGTCCCCATTGCGGAAAAGAGGGAACTGGTTATAGCCAGCTGCGGCGGATTTCCGAAGGATATTAACTTTATCCAGGCACATAAGACCATTCAGCACGCCAGTCGCTGCCTGCAGGAGGGGGGCACCATGATCGTATTAGCGGAATGCGGCGGGGGGATGGGAAATCAAGACCTCATAAACTGGTTCCCCATACATAGTACCCAGCAGCTCCTGACCCGCTTAAAAAATGCCTTTCATTTGAATGGTCAAACCGCCTTTGCCCTTCATACCATAACCTCCAGGTTCAGGGTGATTTTCATCTCATCATTAAAACCTTCCATAATAAAGCTCCTCGGACTAACCCCCGCCTCCTCTGTAACGGAAGCGGTAGAGATGCTTGACCGGAAGCTGCGAAGCAAGAAGGGCTATCTAATTCCCCAGGGAGCAGAGACCCTCCCTTGTATCCAGGACCGGCAATGAAAGATAAAAAATTATTACGAGCTATCCAGTCTATTGTGGGCAAGGAGAATGTCTCCACTTCTCCCGAGGAGAGGGTCTGCTACTCCTATGATGCCACCAATATAAAGCATCTCCCCGACATGGTGGTTCACCCTCGCAAATCCGAGGAAATCTCACAGATTATGCGACTGGCCAACAAACATCTTATACCGGTAGTGCCCAGGGGAGCGGGCTGCGGTTTCAGTGGAGGTTCAGTCCCCATCAGAGGGGGAATCAGTCTGGTAATGACCCGTATGAACCGCATTTTGCAGATAGACGAGGAGAACCTGACCTGCACGGTGGAACCCGGTGTGGTTACCGGTGAGCTGCAGCGGACGGTAGAGGAGATGGGGCTTTTTTATCCCCCCGACCCCTCCAGCCTTGAATATTGCACCATAGGGGGCAACATCGCTGAGGGTGCCGGTGGACCGCGGGCTCTGAGATACGGAGTGACCAGAGATTATGTCCTCGCTCTGGAGGTGGTTCTTCCCCAGGGTGAGGTAGTTCATACCGGGTCACAGGTGATGAAGAGTGTGGTTGGCTACGACCTGACCAAACTGTTTGTAAGCTCCGAGGGAACTCTGGGGATTATCACTAAAATCACCCTCAAACTTCTCCCCCTGCCCCAGAGCCGTAAGACAATGATGGTGGTCTACCCATCGGTAGAAAAAGCGGCAACCACAGTATCCTCCATCATCATGAATAAAATCATACCCTCCTGCCTTGAGTTTATGGACAATAGCTGTATCAATTCGGTAGAAGATAACCTGAAAGCAGGTCTGCCACGCCACGCAGGGGCAATACTGATAATCGAGGTGGACGGAAGCCCTCTTCAGACTGGAAAGGAAATGGAACTGATAAGCGCCCTCTGCCAAAAGGAAGGAGCCTCCCAGTTAATGATAGCTGCCTCAGCGCAGGAAGCCGAGCAGATGTGGAAAGTGCGCCGTTCTCTCTCCCCCGCCATTGCCTCCATCAGAGATAGCAAAATCAACGAAGATATTGTGGTGCCCCGCAGCCGCATCCCACAGTTGATCAGCCACATAGAGGAGCTTAAAAGGGAACTCAAGGTCGTTATCCCCTGTTTCGGACATGCCGGAGATGGAAACCTCCATCTCAACTTTATGTATAATAAGGACGACCAGGACGAAGCAGAACGAATACAGAGGGCGCTGCACTCGGTTCTGCAGAGGGTGATTGAATTAGGCGGGAGCCTGTCAGGAGAGCATGGAATAGGCTTTACCAAAGCCCCTTATCTGTCTATGGAGCTTGACACCGCGACCATAAATCTTATGAAGTCGATAAAAAAGACTTTCGACCCACATAATATCCTCAACCCTGGCAAAATATTTCCCCCTGATGATGAAGGGTAAAGGAGTTTATTCTTTAGTCAAAATCACCAGAGCAAGGGCGTGCTCCCGGGTGTGGGTGATGGAAAGAAACACTCCCTTTATCCCCAGAGCGGCTAACCTTTTTTGAAGGGCTTCCGTTTTGGCAAAGTAGGGCTTATCCTGGGGGTCGCTTAAAACCTCCAGGTTTTTCCAGCTCAATCCCTGGAACCCTTTGGCTCCCAAGGCTTTCCAAAGCGCTTCTTTGGCGGCAAACTTACCTGCCAGAGAGTGGTAATAACCCTTCTTCTTTCTTTTACAATAGTCCACTTCTTGGGCGGTGAACAACCTCCCGACCAACCTCTCGCCCCACCGGTTTATTGCTCGCTGGAGGCGGTCTATCTGCACAAGGTCAACCCCGAGCCCATAAATCATCTTGTTTTAGACACCTGGTCTGTTACGGGTCATCTATTCCACTATTACCGCTGTGCCATAGGCGAGGATTTCTGCCGCCGCACTCATCACCATAGAGGTGGTGAACCTCACCTCCACAATGGCGTTTGCTCCCAACTTTTCTGCCTGCTCTATCATGCGGTCTAAGGCTTCTTCCCTGGCCTGGGCCAGCATCTTGGTATATTCGTAAATCTCCCCCCCGGTGATATTCCTCATGGCGGCAATAATATCTTTCCCTACGTGTCTTGCCCGGATGGTGTTCCCCTTAACCAGCCCCAGAGTCTTCACCATCCTCTTGCCGGCAATCTCTCTGCTCGTCGATAGAATCATCTCTCTATCTCCTTGTATTTGTCGGTCTTGCTTGCTTTTACTCTCTCCCATATAACAGAAATCAGCAATAGGCCCAAACCTACAAATATGGCAAATACGATGAGCTTCTGCAGAGCTTCCACCGCGGGGTCGGTGGCGAACTCATAGACAGCAAATCCGGCAACAGCCACTGCCCCCACCAAGAAAAAAACCCAACCCACCCCTCTGGTGATTCGATGGAATACCCTCTGCCAATAGCTATCCCATATTTCTTGTGGAGGATTTTTAAATTTCATTTCAGCGGTCACCTCCTTTAGGCGCTGATAATCTCTTACCAGTTTTTGACAAGGGGGACACCCGGCTAAATGTTTCTCAACCCTCTTAAGGTCCGGGTCCTTTAGCTCCCCATCTATATATCCGTTCAATAATAATTCAAACTCCTCACAACCCATTTCAGACTATTTCCTCACATAAAGTCTGCCATTTTCACTCTCAGCCGCGAGCGTGCTTGATGCAGCCGAGACATCACTGTTCCCACGGGTATCTCCAGAATCTCGTATATCTGTTTATAAGATAGCCCCTGAAAATCCCTGAGGAGGATAATCTCTCGATGCTTATTCCCGAGTTCAGATAGAGCCTTCCATAACTGCCTCATAATCTCCTTCCGCTCCAGTAGAAGATGGGGGTTGAAGTGGTCGTCGGGAAGAGGCATAGTTCTCCCCTCCTTGTCCTCCGTGGAGACCTCCACCCTTCTCCGCCTCTTTTTCCGCAGATGGCTGATGCACAGATTAGTGAGAATCCTGAAGAACCAATTTTTGAATTGATACTGGGGCTTGAACCTCTTGATCGACCGATACGCTCTGATGAAAGCCTCTTGAGAGAGGTCCAGAGCATCCTCAACCGAGCCGACCATCCCCAGAGCGTAAAAATAGGCGCTCCTTTTGTATTTATTTACCAGTTGTTCATAATACTCCGTCTCTCCCCGCTGGCACTTGCTAACTATCTCTTTCTCTGTCAGAGACATATATCAAATATCTTCTTTATATATACGCAAAAAAGGAGGCATTTATTCATTCTATAAACGGGAAAAATATAACAGAGATAATCCCCCCTGTCAAGAACAGGTGACTGTAGAGATGAAGATATAGCTAAAATTCCCTTCGGCTTCCACCTCCCCTCTTGTCTCCCTGTGCCCTAAAACCTGCTTGACTTGACTATCCCTTTCTGTTAGAATTTACTGAATTTAAAACAATTGAGGGAAAAAGGAGGATACTCATCTGAAGCAAGGAGCAGGAAGTATGCCAAAAATTATTGAGGGTCATTTACAGGCTAAGGGGCTAAGGTTTGCTCTGGTAGTTAGCCGTTTCAACGAATTCATCAGCGAAAGGCTCGTGAGCGGATGCCTCGATGCTCTGCATCGCCACGGGTCGGTGGATGGAGACCTGCAGATATATAAAGTGCCGGGCTCCTTTGAGCTCCCTCTGGTAGCGAAGAAGCTGGCTGAGTCAAAGGAGTTCGACGCTGTCATATGCCTGGGCGCCCTGATAAGAGGCTCCACACCCCATTTTGACTTTCTAAGCGCCGAGGTAGTCAAAGGAATTGCCAACACAGCCCTGCAAACCGGGGTTCCCATCAGCTTTGGTGTATTAACCGCCGATACCCTGGAGCAGGCAATCGAGCGAGCAGGCTCCAAATTGGGTAATAAAGGATGGGATGCTGCCATCAGCGCTATTGAAATGGTAAATCTTTACCACAACATGTAAAAACATAAAAACTTCCCATGCTTATCTCATAAAGGGGAGCTAACACATCACTTTTAAGGTTCCACAATGGGTAACCGCAGAAAAGCAAGAGAATTAGCACTGCAGATGCTCTTCCAAATCGATATATCCGGCCACCGCGCGGAAGAGGTCTTCACCACCTTTTTCGCCTCTCATAAATTTAAGCCCGAGGTGGTGGAGTTTGCCAAGCGAATAGTGAAGGGCTCGGTAGAGCATCGTGAAGAGATGGACCGCCTGATCAGCACGACCACCGAGAACTGGAAGATGGACAGAATGGCAACGGTTGACAGAAACATTCTGCGAATAGCTGTCTATGAGTTCCTTTACGAAGAGACCGTCCCCAAGAAGGTAGCTATAAACGAAGCCTTAGAAATTGCCAAAAAATACAGCACTGCCGAGTCAGTCCAATTCATTAATGGTGTGCTGGACGGGATAAAAAAGAGGTTGGAGAAACAACCAGCGCTCAATCCTCATTCAGGTGAGAAAAAGAGGAACAACCCCACTTTTTCAGAGGAGAAGGATGACTGAGAGTTACGATTTCAAGAACCTTGAAGCTAAATGGCAGAGCCTCTGGGCGGAAAGCCGCGAGTTTGAGGTGACCGAGGACCCTACCAAGCCCGAGTTATATTGCCTGGAAATGCTCCCTTACCCTTCGGGCGGAGGAATTCATATGGGGCATGTGCGCAACTACTCCATCGGGGATGTCGTTGCTCGTTACAAGCGAATGAGCGGATACAATGTGCTTCACCCCATAGGGTGGGACTCTCTGGGGATGCCGGCAGAGAACGCTGCCATCCAGCATAAAGCGCACCCCGCCCGATGGACCCTTAACAACATCAAAAAGATGAGGGCCCAGCTCAAAAGGATGGGTTACAGCTACGCCTGGGACAGAGAGGTGACCACCTGCCTTCCTGAATATTACAAATGGAATCAGTGGTTCTTCCTCAAAATGATGGAGCGAGGTCTGGTGTACCGTCAAAAAGGCAAGGTAAACTGGTGTCCCAACTGCCAGACAGTGCTGGCTAACGAACAAGCGGAAGGGGGACACTGCTGGAGATGTGAAACGGAGGTGGAGGAGAGGGAACAGGAGCAATGGTTCTTTAAAATCACTGCTTATGCTGACCGTTTGCTGGAGGATATGTCGCAGCTGGTCCCCAACTGGCCCGAGAATGTCCTCACCATGCAGAGGAACTGGATAGGGAAAAGTGTGGGGGTAAGGATCGGTTTCCCGGTGGTTGATTCCAATTATAAAGTTGAGACTTTCACCACCCGCATTGATACTATCTATGGGGCGACCTTCCTGATTCTTTCCTCGGAGCATCCCTTGATTGGCAAGCTGATAGAAGGGAGTCCCGAAAAAGAGAGAGTTCTCTCCTTCATTGAAAGGCAAAAGAGTTTAAGCTATAAAGACCGCATCGCTGCTGCTGCATGCAAGGAGGGAGTCTTCACCGGCTCCTTCGCCTACAACCCATTCACCAACAAACTAATTCCCATATGGGTAGCCAATTTCGTCCTCATAGAATATGGTACCGGCGCCGTGATGGGCGTTCCCGCTCATGACGAGAGAGACTTTGAATTCGCCCTACAATACGGTCTTCCCATAAAAGTTGTCATCCAGCCTCCGGGAGAGGAATCAGATGGAGCGCAATTAGACCAAGCTTACACTGGAGAGGGGGTTCTGGTAAACTCCGGAGAGTTCAATTCCCTCCCCTCCCCGGTAGCCATTGAGCGGATGACCGAATACATCGTGCAACAGGGGATTGGGCAAAGGAATGTCGACTATCGACTCATGGATTGGGGTATCTCCCGCCAGCGATACTGGGGCACTCCCATACCCATTGTCTATTGCCCCAAGTGCGGTACTGTGCCAGTCCCCGAGGAGGAACTGCCGGTATTGCTCCCTGAGATCAAGGAAATCACAGGAACCGGGGGTTCCCCCATCAGCCAGGTGGAGGAGTTTGTTAATACTAAATGCCCCAAGTGCAACGAGCCAGCCTGGCGAGAGACAGACACCATGGATACCTTCGTCGACTCTTCCTGGTATCACCTGCGCTACACTGACGCTAAAATCGACACCAAACCCCTAAACCCCGAGGCGGTAGACTACTGGATGCCAGTCGATCTCTACATAGGTGGTATTGAGCATGCGGTAATGCACCTCATGTATTTCCGCTTCTTCAATAAGGTATTAAAAGATATGGGATTAGTTAAAGTAGACGAGCCGGTTGTTCATCTCCTCACCCAAGGGATGGTCATCAAAGATGGGGCTAAGATGTCAAAATCCAAAGGGAATGTGGTCGAGCCTAAGGAGCTTATAGAGCGCTACGGAGCCGATTCCACACGTCTCTTCTGCCTCTTCGCAGCCCCTCCTGAAAAGGACCTCGACTGGAACGACCAGGGTATTGAGGGGTGCTACCGATTCCTGAGCCGGCTGTGGCGTATTGCTAACAAGTATATTCCTTCCATCCGAAACCTGGAAGAACTCCCTAAAGACGCTCGCCTCTCTGCGGAGGCGAAGAAACTGAGAGTTAAAACCCATCAGACCATTAAGAAGGTTACCATCGATATTGAAGAAAGGATGCATTTTAATACCGCCCTGAGCTCTATTATGGAGCTGGTCAACGAGCTTTACAGGTTTGACCTTGCCGGTGAGATCAACCCCGACTCCCTGAAGGTCGTCAAGGAGACCATTCAGGCGTTAGTGCTGTTGCTCTCCCCCTTTGCCCCCCATTTATGCGAAGAACTCTGGCAGAGAATGGGAAATCCTAACAAAATCACCTTTGCCTCTTGGCCTATTTACAACGCCGAACTTGCTACCGAAGAGAAAATAACCGTAGTGGTACAGATAAACGGGAAGCTTCGCAGCCGGCTAACTGTAGATTCCCAAGCCTCAGACGAGGAGATCAAAAGAGAGGCCATGGCCGACAAAAAAGTACTTACCTATCTGCAGGGGAAGAAAATTGTGAAATCAATATATGTACCAAAAAAACTTATAAACATCGTGGTTAAATAATAATGGTTGAGAAAAGAATAACAATCTTTTTCCTCATTCTAATCGTCCTCGTCCTACTTCTTCCCGCCTGCGGCTATCAACTGGCTGGTCGGGGAACCTTCCTCCCTAAGCATATAAAGAAAATCGGAATCCCAATGTTTGATAACCAAACCGCCCGCGCCGACTTAGAAAGGAACCTCACCGAGAGCATCCAGGAGGAATTTATCACCCGCGGTAACTACCACATTGTCTCCTCCGAAGAAGGGGTTGATGCTGTGCTGAAGGGGGAGATTCTCTCTTACTCGCTGATCCCTCGCTCTGCTGATGAAGAAGGGAGGGCTACCTCCTATTCAGTCATTATCCGGGCAAGCGTCTATTTCAAAGACCTGGTGCGGGATCAGGTCATCTGGGAAAACCCTAACTATGTCTTTCGGGAGGATTTCCAGATCAGCGAAAACATTCAAGACTACTATGACCAGGAGATTGAAGCGATAAATCTATCGGTAGAATCCTTCGCCAGAAATATAGTGAGCACTATACTGGAGGGCTTCTGATTAACAGGAGCTTACCCTACCAGAGGAAGAAGTTATATGTTGATCACCACTTATAAGCTGAATAGGGAAATAGAAAAAGGGGAGCTAAGAAACCTATACCTGTTCAGTGGAGAGGAACACTTCCTTAAAGAGGAAAGCCTGAGAAAACTAAAGGCTAAGCTCATCACCCCGGAGATGGAGCCTTTCAACTACAACCTCCTGCACGGGTTTGAAACAGACTATGGACAAATAATCGCCGCCGCCCAGAGCCTCCCTATGTTTGCCGAAAAACGACTGGTGGTGGTAAAACATGCGGAGGCAATGGAAGACCAAGACTTAGGAAAGGTGATTGAAAGCCGAAATTTACCAAAAAATAAGAAAGACCAAAAATTAGCTCTCCTATTATCTTTTCTTGAGGAGTATCTAAAAAACCCCTCCCCCTTTACTGTGCTGACCTTCGTTTACAATGAGAATCGAGCTTTCTGGGAAAGGGGGAAGAAACCAGAATTTGGGAAATACAGGAGAAAAGAATTCAAATTACTCCAGAATTATTGCACCGAAGTGAGCTTCAGGCGGCTCTCCGAGGAGAGGGTTAAGACCTGGATAACCGAACATGCCAGGAAGAATGGTTACACCATCACCCCCGAAGGAGTCTCTTACCTTATAGACCTGCTGGGAACGGACTTAACAGCTATCGCCAATGAGCTCCAAAAATGTTTCATCGGGTTAGGTGAACGAAGAGAGATTGGGGTAGAGTATCTCGAGGGCTCTGCCGGAAGGGTTCACTATCATCGCATCTTTGAACTCACCGATGCCATTGGGGGAAAGGATTTAGCCCGAAGCCTGAAGATTCTTCACAGGATAATAGAAGATGGCTATAAGCCATTACATATCCTAAATAGCCTGAGTCGTCACTTGACAAAGATAGCCAGTTTGAAAGAAGATGCTGGGAAAGCGAAGCTCTCCCCCCAAAGGGACGCGCAAAAGGGATTCAAGTCCACCACGCTTGAGAAATTAAAGAGACAATCTGATATGTTCACTCCGCAAGAATTAGCCTCAATGTTTCAATATCTTTCCCACATCGATATCGCCTGCAAAACGACTTCCCTGAAGCCTCAGTTCCTGCTGGAAAATCTCCTGATGGAGCTATGTCAGGGAAAGGGAGTAAAGATAATCACCTTTAGCAAATGAACCCTCATTTTTAGTGTGGGGGAACGATTACTAACTGCTCGACAAAAAGGAAGAAAAGCTAAGAGGAATCGGCGGAAGTAGAGACTTTTGATGCTAAAGCATTTACCTGTCTGGTCAGCTTTGATTTAAGGCGGTCGGCAGCATTTTTATGAATTACCCCTTTGGTTACCGATTTGTCAATTATAGCGATAGTAGCGGTCAGGGCCTGACGAGCCTCTTCCTCAGCTCCACTGGCAATAAGGGCTCGCAGTTTTTTAACTTGATTGCGCAGTCTGGTACGATTTGTCTTATTTATTACTCTTCTCCTTAGGTTCTGCCTTTGTCTTTTGAGCACCGTTATATGTTTTGGCATGAGGGTTTCTCCATTTCTGCTTACATGGCAACACATTATAAGTTGAACTTCTCTTATTGTCAAGATTTTTTCATTTAAAGCCAATGAGAAGAGCTTCTATTCTTAGAATATGCTGGCGCTGGGCTCTACTCGGGTTTCTCCTAATTCTATTGGTCTTTACGCTTTACCAGTCCCTGGTCGCCTATAGATACCAGGGATGGTCTGGCAAAAAAATACCCATACCCCTTCCTGATGGCTACTACGATTACAGCGGTATAATCCATTGCCACTCCGTTTATTCCGATGGCTCCGGCACTGTGGAGGATATTATGGAAGCTGTCAATCGAGCCGAGGCTGACTTTCTCATCCTCACCGACCACGATGAGCGTTTGGCTCTGGCGGATGGCAAAGAAGGGTGGTATAAAAGAAGCCTCCTTCTGGTCGGCGAGGAGCCTTCCACCCAGGCAGGGCACCTTCTGGGACTGGGCATTCCCGATGCCGTATGGAGGTTTGGTCCCGAGCCGCAGGAAGCCATTGAGGATATAAAGGAGTTGGGCGGACTTGCATTTATAGCCCATCCCTATCACCCCAGAAATCGTTGGAGAGATTGGACCATCAGGCACCACGATGGTATGGAGATTTTAAATGGCGATACCCTGTGGAGAATGGGGGGCTGGTATCGCCTGGGTGTGGAACTGCTGACCTACCCGGTTAACCCTTTTTATTCCCTTCTTTCAGCGGTCCATTACCCTTATCGAAATATACGGAAATGGGATGAGCTATCTCAAAAAAGACCGGTGGTCGGCATAGCGGGCTCCGACGCTCATGGCATAATTCCTCTTTTCGGCAAAGGAAGGGGGATAAAAATCCCCTCCTATGAGGCTATATTTAAAGTGATGAAGAACCACATTCTGACTCCTTTCAAGCTAACCGGTTCTCTACAGCACGATAAAGAGATAATATACGACTCCCTTCGGCAAGGGCACTGCTACATCTCCTTTGATGGACTGGGGGACCCCAGGGGTTTCTTTTTCTCTGCCTCTATTGAGGAGCAGAAGGCTATAATGGGGGATTCCCTTCCCTTAACCCCTCGTGCCACTCTGTTCATCCAGCAAAATGGTCCATCCGGGACAGAGGTTCTTCTATTCAGGGATGGCAAACTGATAACCAGAGACAAAAGGACAATCTTCCGCTACCCTGTCTCCCGGATGGGGGCTTATAGAGTGGAGGTCTACCTGCCACAGGAGTTCCTCCCTACCAGGAAAAGATTCCCCTGGATAATATCCAATCCCATCTACATTGGAAGACAGTTGATAACTTCGTCTTTGGAAATCGAAAGCCCCTCCCCTTCAGAAATTGAGCCCCTTCCTAAGCGGTTTCTAATGGTTGATGATTTCGAAAGTATGCAGGAGGGCGAATGGACAGTGGAAAGCGACCTCGCATCCTATGTTGATAAGAAGGGATTAATAGACCGCACTGGCGGAGCCCAGGACTCCTCGGCATCACTCCGGTTCAGGTTTAAACTTGCTTCCCCAAAGGACGCCAAAGCTATGGTCTGGTGTGCCATCGGCGAACGAAGAGAGAGGGACCTTACCGAATATGACCGTATCCAATTCTGGGTTAAGTCCGACCGGGTTTACCGAATCCTCTTTCAGCTTCGGGAGCACGACTCATCCGGGGGCAAAGAGAAGCTCGAGGCATGGGGTCGGACCTTCAAGACTTATCCCCATTGGGAGCTGCGAGAGATAAGGCTCGAGGACCTCTACCTCCTCACTGAAGGGACCAACGGGATTATGGAGCCGAACAGAGTTAAGGGTTTCTTCTTCATCGTAAACCAGCAGAACACCCGCCCGGGAACTGAGGGGACTATATGGTTTGACGACATCTCTTTTATAAAAGAGAGAGTAGAATGATGGAGAAAAGCCGCCATTTGCTGAAGTCTGCCGGTGCCATGGGGCTGATGACCACCATCAGCCGCATCTTCGGTCTCATCAGAGATATATTCACCACCATGTATTTGGGGACTGGCACCGGAGCCGACGCCTTCAACCTTGCCTATAGAATCCCCAATCTCCTCCGCCGCCTGGTCGCCGAAGGGACGATGACCGCTGCTTTTGTTCCGGTGTTCACTGAATACAGGAAGAAGAGCTCCCAGGAGAAGATGTGGGACTTCGCCAACAAATTCTTTTACACCTTGACCCTCATTCTGGCCGTAGCTGCTACAGTGGGAATAATCTTTTCCCGATGGATAGTTAAGGTCATCGGCTTTGGGTTCAAGGAAGTTCCCGGAAAAATCGACCTTACCACCTCCTTGACCCAGATTATGTTCTTTTATCTCCTTTTTATTGGACTGGCGGCTCTGGCAATGGCTATTCTGAACTCCTTTGACATCTTTGCCGCCCCAGCCTTCACCCCGGTGCTGCTAAACATCTCCATAATCGCTGCCGCCTACTTTCTATCCCCGCGTTTTAAAGACCCCTCCTATGCCTTCGGCATCGGAGTGCTCATCGGGGGATTTTTACAAATAGTCTTTCAAATCCCCTTTCTGTTTAAAAAAGGGATGAGGTTTCTCCCCCGAATCTCTTTCTCCCATCCCGCTATCAGGAAGGTTGGGCTTCTGATGGTCCCCGGCTTCTTCGGCATCGGCATAATTCAGATCAACGTCTTCATATCCACCATTATAGCCTCCAGCCTGGCTGAAGGGAGTGTCTCATCCCTCACCTACGCCAACCGGATAACCGAGTTTGTGCTGGGCATCTTTGTAGTATCCATCTCCACGGTTATCTTACCCTTGATGTCCCGGCAGGTAATAGATGAGGGGATTGAGGCGATGAAGCGCACCCTCAGCTACGCCTTGCGTCTGATTTTTTACATAACCATCCCCGCTACAGTGGGATTGATAATACTGCGTGTCCCCATCATTCGAGTGCTATTTCAAAGAGGGAGGTTCGACTATCAATCGGTAGAGATGACCGCTTACCCACTCATTTTTTTCGGCCTGGGGCTCTCTATCTTTGCCGCTATAAGGGTAATAGCCCCGTCCTTTTACTCCCTCAAGGATACCAAAACCCCTGTCAAAACCGCAGCCGCTGCTATGGTGGCCAATGTCATCCTTGCTCTCATCTTAAAAGAGCCTCTCCAGCACGGGGGCATTGCCCTGGCGCTATCTCTTTCGTCGTGTCTCAACCTATTTTTACTTTTCCATATCTTCCAGAAAAGACACGGGAGGATAGCGAAACGAGAGATGCTGGTTTCGTTGGTAAAAATCGCCACTGCTTCCCTGGTTATGGGCGTGGTCTGCTGGTGGCTGGCTGAGCTTACCAACATTGCCGCCCAACAGAGGTTCCTGACACAGCTCTGGGAGCTGATGCTGATTATTATTGCTTCCGTGGCTTCTTATGTTATAATGAGCTTAATATTAAAAAGTGAGGAGATAAAGGAACTGCTGGGGGTTATATTCAGGAGGGAAATAACTCTCCCTAAGGATTAACCTCCAAGCTTTTTTAAGTGAAGGGTAAGGGTTGAAGGTCTTAATCCAGAAGGTTTCCCGAGCAGAAGTCAGGGTAGCCAATCGGGTAGTCGGCTCCATTGGAGAGGGAGTCCTCCTTTTTGTGGGAGTGGAGAAGGGGGATACGGATAAGGATGTGAGTTTTTTGACGGAAAAAATCTCCCACCTGAGGATATTTCCCGATGCCGAAGGGAAGATGAACCTCTCCCTTCTTGATGTTGGTGGTGAGATTCTGGTGGTCTCTCAGTTCACCCTGGCGGGGGATGTTCAGAAGGGGAGGCGCCCCAGCTTTGACAAAGCTGCTCCACCGGAGACAGCTGAAAGATACTACGAAGAGTTCGTCAACCAGCTTAAAAAGACCAGACTTAAGGTCGCCACCGGGGAGTTTCAAGCAATGATGTCGGTGGAGCTGGTGAACGAAGGTCCGGTGACCTTCATGGTGGAAAGCAAGGTAAGATGATTTTAGAAAGGATTGTTGTTGGTCCTCTGGAGGCAAATTGCTATTTTATAGGGTGTTCCCAGGGGGGTGAGGTCGCCATTGTTGATCCGGGAGCTGACCATCTGCAGATATTTAACTTAATAAACAGCCAGCAGTACAAACCCCTCTATATAATCAACACTCATTGCCACATTGACCATACCGGTGCAAATGCTGAGATTAAAAGAAGATACAAAATCCCCATTCTCATTCACCAGGATGATGCCCCCTATCTCAGCGAAACCCAGGACAGCTCTCTACAGGCAATCCTATCTGCTAACCCCTCACCGCCGGCGGACAGGCTCCTTACTGAAGACGATTTTATCAACATAGGAAGCCTGACCCTGGAGGTAATCCATACTCCGGGGCACTCGCCGGGTGGAATCTGCCTGAAATTCCCCGAAGGAGTCCTCACCGGCGACACCCTATTTTATCGAGGAATCGGAAGAACCGACCTTCCTGGAGGATCTTACCCCCAGCTGATTGAGTCGGTTAAAAACAAGCTCTTTGCTCTGGATAAGAGCCTCCCCATCTATCCCGGGCATGGACCAACATCCACCATCGGTGAAGAGATGGAGGAAAATCCCTTTTTCTAAAAAAATGGCTTTTACTAAACTCATTACCGATTTTCTCCATTATCTGCGGATTGAAAGTGGTCTGGCGGAGAGCACCATCATATCTTATGGGGGAGACCTATCCCGCTTTGAGAAGTTCCTCATGGCAAAGGGAACGAGCATCAGCATGGTGAGTGGAGCTGATATCGTAGATTTCCTGGCAGAACTCCGAAATCGAGGTATATCTCCCAGGTCTATAGCTCGCTATATGTCTGCGCTGAGGATGTTTTTTCGTTTTTTGGTAGTGGAAAATAAGATACCTTCTGATCCAACAATCAACTTAGAGACCCCTTCCTTCTGGAAGCGCCTCCCCACCTTCCTCTCCATAGATGAAGTAGAAATGTTGCTCCGTCAGCCACCCAGGAACAAACCGCGTGGGGCTCGGGATGCCGCCCTGCTGGAACTCCTCTATGCTACTGGGGTGCGGGCAACGGAGCTGGTGAAGCTTAAGGTTGAAGACCTGAACCTGGAGGCGGGATTCCTCCGTTGCTTCGGCAAAGGGGAAAAGGAGCGGATAATCCCGGTTGGCTCCTCAGCTTTAGCTCAGCTCAAAGATTATCTTTCAAACGCTCGCCCCATCATCCTCAGAGATAGGCATTCTCCCTACCTCTTTGTTACCGGTCGGGGAACCAAGCTCACTCGACAATGGTGCTGGAAGCTGGTAAAGGATTATGCTGAAAAAGCAGGCATAAAAAAGGAGGTGACCCCTCACACCCTCCGCCACTCTTTCGCAACCCACCTGCTGTCAAATGGGGCAGACCTACGCTCCGTCCAACTCATGTTGGGGCACTCCGATATATCCACCACCCAGATCTATACCCACATTACTCAGGATTACCTCCGCCAGGTCTACCAGAAATATCATCCGCGGGCGTAACTTTAATAAGCGGAGGGTTGTTGGTTCGAGTCCTATCTCTAAGGATGCAATTTCACTTAAACTAATTCATATCCGAACTTTTTCGAAAATAAATCTCTACAGATGAATTATTTTTCAACATTGTCTCATTTATCATTTCAATATAATCTATCCCTTAGAACTCTTTATTTCATTATAAATACTCTCGATTAATCTGGCTTCATTTTCTTCAAATTCACTTTTTATTTCTTCAAGGCTCTTTCCCTTTTCGATTAAGGCCTTAACCTTTTCCTGTTGCTTTTTCATCTGATAAATGTGATTCCTTATTGCCTCCTGGTCCGCAATTTCACTATGGCCACTGCAGAATCGTTCAGCATCAAGTGTATCAAGCATCTTAGCAAGAGTTTTTACATGCTCAAAGGAATTGCCACCTTTATAAGAGTGGATGATTTGGGGTCTTGTTAAAAATATTTGGTCTCCGATAAAAGCTGTCTTTTCTTCGGGAAAGTAAATAACAGTATCTCCAGTGGTATGACCGATACCAAAATACCAAAGCTCTACCCTTTTTGTTCCAAGATGAACATCCATTTTATCTCGAAATGTTAATGAAGGGAGAAAAGGTGCCAATTCAGGCGTGTTCCATTCTGACGGAGTACCATCTCTTCCTGGGTGAAATAATTCCTTTCGGCAATTTTCATGACTTATAAAAGTCACCGTTTCAGGAAAATATTGATTTCCTCTCACATGGTCACCATCACTATGGGTATTTACAAGGTACTTAATTGGGTGGTCAGTAATTTTCTTAATCCCTGCAATTACCTGGTCTACCGATTTTTTGTCCATTTTAGCATCGATTATCAAAACTGCATTATCACCTATATAAGCTCCACCATTGGCACCCCTTCCACCTACAATTTCATAGAGCCTATCGGATATCTTCTTGAACTCAACAGGCTGAACCTCACTTTGCTGAGAAAAAGAATGTAATGCCAACAAAAGAAGAAATAACGGAACAAAAATGAGTGTAATTTTCTTTTTCATCTTAATACCTCCTTTAAAATTTTAGATTTACATCATTTAGGTAGTTTTTACAGGGCGGCTCATCGCTCCTTGGCATCGATTAATTCGGGAATACCAGGGTCAGCTTCTTTCAAGAGCTGGAGAAATTTATCATAATGCTCTATGTCTTTCCCCACCTTGCCTTTATCCTTATAAATCTTGAGCCATAGAGGAAGTAAGCGTACCGCCACAGTTACCGCAAAAACGGGTATCCTCAGGATTGTCAAAATGACATTTTGGGCATTTCATTGACCACAGCCCCCTTTGCTTGTTTGATAATATCATAATAACTAATGAGAAAATAGTCAACAGGTATTATGGAGATTTAAATCATCTGATATCTCTGCTGCTTAAAAAAGCTTATAATATCTTTTATTTCAATAAGTTATCTTTTTTCTTTAAATCTTTTTTTGAACAATAAGTAAGAGGTGTGGT
>NJBL01000101.1 GCA_005223145.1 bacterium (candidate division B38) B3_B38
CGTCGGTCCCCTTTCCCCACAAATGCCCGGCGGGAAAGAGCTCCGCTTTATCGTTTTCTATCTTGAGATAGACCGGCCGGGTAGACTTACCGATAATAACGATGGCATCGTAGCCGGCAAACTTTATCTCCGGGCCAAAATGCCCTCCCATATTGCTGTAGGTAATGGTAGATGCGTGAGGATAAGGAGAGGATATGGGTGAGGTATGAGGATTTTTGGTCACCACCACGGTTCGGGAGGCAGAAGGAATGCCAAAGCCAGAGAAGGGACCGGGGAGAAACATCAAGGGATTATCAGGGCTGAGGGGGTCTAACCCCGGCTGACGGACACGCTCCCATAACAACCTGACTCCCAGCCCCCTTCCCCCACCAAAGAATTTCAAGAAATCTATATTGGTATCAAGCTTATTAATGCTTCCCGTGGATAAATCCACCTCTAATATCTTGCCGGTAATCCCATTAGCCATTTTCTTATCTCCTTAGCAAGTGTAAGATAAAAGCAAGGTTTGCTTAATGGCTTCCATACCAGTGTTCAGCAACCTCTCTGGCGGCTGCCTCGGGTTTGCGAGCGTAATATTTATCCAGCCCCACAGCAACATGAGCCAGCGCCTCGTGGGGGCACATCATCACGCAGACCGGGTCTCCGTCGCAGAGAGTACAGTAGCCTACCGGAACTCGCATCTCCGCATCCCCTCGCAGGGAGCCATTTCGGTATTGGTAGCAGGCGCTGACACAGGAAAAACAGCTAATACACTGGTCGCCAACCACCAGGGTTTGAGTCTTCTCGTTTAGATGAAGGTTCTTGATTTCCTTGTTAAAGTCAATGGTCACCGGGCAAGCCTCAATGCAGGGACGGTCGGCACATTGCTGGCAGAAGTTGGGAACATCGACTGGAGGATTAAAGTAATGAACCCAGATGCGGGCTTTATTGGGATTCCCCAGACCGAGGGGACTTCCCTTACCGGAGTAGAGGTGTTGGTTATGCTTGGCGCACTCCACCTCGCAGGTGCGACAGCCGGTGCACTTCCTGAGGTCTACCGCTATCATGCTGGCTCTTCCCGGGGGTAGCTCCAGCCTGGGGGGAGCACCAGGGGGACGCTCCATTTCAGCTACCTGCTGAGGAGCCTCACGAATCTGCAATATCCCTCGAGTAACCACCACCCCGCCGCCAAATATAATACTCTTGAGAAAGTCACGGCGACCCGGAAAAAAATGAGAGGAACTCTTTCTTCTGTCGTCACCGCCTGGGAGGTTTTTTGGCTTTATCCCTTCTTTCATAATAACCCCCATATTTAGAGATAAATGAGCTTGAGGAAATATTTTTTAAATTATATCATAATTGCTATCTCCATAACAAATCTCAGCTGGCAGTGAGAAACACCTTCTTCCTTAAACTTAGGAAGCTCCTTTTAAGTCAAAGGTAAACTTAAAGCCTCCTGTGCTCTGCCAAGGGTTCCACCACTGGGTGGTATCCGGGAGTATTAAGGTAAAGCCCCACAGAATTTTTGCTCATCAGGCAGGAAGCTCAGCAAAGAGAAGTGACCTCAAACCGCTAAGCTAAAAAAGAAACGACACCTTATCAACCAAGAGCGGCATGAGGGAGCGGCAAGTCTGCCATAGTCTTTAAGCCCGGCTCCGCTGCCAGAACCCGTGGTATGGCATTTACCACCATAGCCACAGTGGCCACATCTCCGGCTACCCCCCCATCAATGGTCACCTTCAAGGGTGGGTTTCCTTCTATCTCTATGGCATCGTGGGGCTTCGGCGCTCCGATAAAGGCTCGGAAGTGCAGTGTCAAAACCTCCCTTCCTCCGCTCAGCCCCTGTGCTAACTGCTCCATGCCGGCGACTATCCCGGAGCTTACCTCAATGTATTCGGTCCGCAGGTTGGTCTCTGCCAGGATAGGGGTGATCTCTTCTTTTATCTCCTCAATGGTCCACCCCAGCCCATGGGCTATCAGATAGAGCGATTCGGCAAGACCAACATGCCCGATTCTTCCCTGGGCGACCTTCGAGCGGAACTCCTCAGGGGATAGACCAGCCCCTATTTTTTTCTGGAAGGGAAAGCGTCGGGTAGCCGCATCTATCACCCTCTCCACCTTCACCCTTTTGACCTCCACACAGACACTGGACAGCACCAGAGCCATGGTATCCATCACAAAGCCGGGATTAATCCCCGTCCCCAATACCGTTACCCCTTTATCTACTGCTAATTGGTTCAGCTGCGCGCTTAATTCAGGGTGGCGTTGGAAGGGATAGACTAACTCTTCGCTGGTGGAGACCACATTGAGCCCGCTCCGCACCACTTCCTCTAATTGAGAGAAAATTCGGTTAAGATGGGAGCCGGTGGTGTGGACAACTACATCAGCTCTCGCAGAGGTGAGAACCTTAGCAGGGTCGGATTCCACCGGGAGATTGAACGGTTGCGATAGCCCTGCCACTTCTGATACATCCCTCCCCACTATCTCAGGAGCGATATCTATTGCTCCTACCAGTTTGAAACTGCTCCTTTTTAGAAGCTCTCTGACAATCTTGCTCCCGATGGAGCCCATTCCGTACTGGATTACCCTTATAACTTTGTTTTTCTCCATTGTCCTTACTCACTTTGTAAATGAAAGATTTGATAAATAAAGCATCGCATAAATTTATCACCTTCACCTGCTGGAATGACGGATGCTGCCTCCTGGCTCGCCTGTTCCTGATGAAGCTCAGCTTCACCGCACAGAGGGCGAAGTCAATAGCTCACTTTCTCAACGGGGGGGAAACTCCCCCTAAGGATATCCGCTATATTGGGGAACAGCCATATATGACTCCTTTCCGAATTTGATATCATCAATAAAGCGATTAAGCTAAAAGGAGTTCTTCCAATGGCACAGGCTCTCAGGGAATGTCCCGGTGAGGAGGAGAGTAAAATTCCCAATGTGCCTGCGAATCTCCCTTTACAGCTTTACCCCTATCGAGGAGAATAGGTGGTTGGCTTCCCATAGCACCTCCCCTCCATTATTATATCCCCATATGCTGTGCTTTCCAACCTCCCTTTCTCAATTTTTTGCTTTCGCTAACTAATCCTTTCCAAAGCCATGACCACCACTCTCCTTGCATTTTCTCAAAAAATAGGGTAAGCTTTAAAAAATGATAGTAGGGCAGAGGCTATTTCATAGGCTACCATAACTTTAATCTTATAACAAAACAAGAGGATGAAAAAGGCGCTTTCCGCTACCACCTCGGTTCCCAGAAGGAGGGAGTGGGGCGATATAGTTTTAGCAGTCTACTTCCTCGCAGGGGGAATTTTTCTCCTCATTGTCCCCTGGACTAAATGGTGGGAAAGAAACCTCTTTCTCTATCTTATACCTTTCTTGCGAATGGTATTTTTACACACTTTTTTCCGGGGGGCTGTGTCCATCCTGGGCTTGATCTTGTTGACGATGGGGATTGTTGAGGCAATGAGGCTCTATTCCCCTGCTAAGCCATAATTTATATTCCAGTAACCGTATGAAACCTAATGTATTGACCATTGCTGGTCTTGACCCCAGCGGCGGGGCGGGGATCGCTGCTGACCTCAGGACTTTTGCCGTTTTTAAGGTCTGGGGAGTGGCGGTAGTCACCTCCATAACCTATCAGAACACAATGGGAATCAGCGACATAAATCATCTTCCTCCCCAGGTGGTACTTGGGCAGTTGGAGGCCATCATCAGCGACATCAGCATTGATGCGGTAAAGCTCGGGATGTTAGGAAGCGAGGAGACCATCGCCAGAATATCCTCTTTTTTGCAAAAGCAAAGGCTGCCGCATATAGTGATTGACCCCGTGCTGAAGTCCTCTTCAGGTTATCCCTTTCTGGATGAGGGTGGAATAAAGCTCCTTAAAGAAAAGCTTTTCCCGCTGGCGGAGGTGGTCACCCCCAATCTGGCAGAATCCTCTACCCTTTCAGGGGTAGAGGTATCCACCCTTGATGATATGAAAAAGGCTGCCAGGATAATTCACGGCTACGGACCGAAGAATGTGGTCATCACAGGAGGACATCTAAAGCAGACGGCTGCCGACCTCCTATACGACGGGAGAGAACACACCCAGTTCGACTCGCCAAAGATTAAAACCCCACCCATGCACGGAATTGGCTGCGCCTACTCCTCAGCCATTGCCGCCCAGCTAAGCCGTGGAGTGGAGCTGAAGATGGCCATTGAGGGAGCTAAGGACTACATCCTCCGCTCCCTACAGCACCCCCTTAGATTAGGGAAAGGGAGAAGGGTGTTAGACCACTTCATTGGACCGGACTAATAATAGATGAAATAGCTGGGCATTGATGAATTCTTCCAAGCCAAACATGACCTTTCCCAGTCTTTTTTTCCAACTTTCTCAGCCCTTGAGCAATTTGACAAAGAATCATCCCTAATATATACTTAATTTTGCTCTGAAGCGCCGGACAGAGGTGGTTTTAAGTGGATAATTTTACCCTAAAGCATCTTACAGGAGAAATCAACAAAGAGCTTGCTGGTCGGTCTATAACCGATGTGCAAAAGCGAGGGGAGACCACCTTTCTCATACTTGCCAGCAAAAAGAGGCTTCTCATCCGATTAGAGCCCCAATACCCGGGACTCTATCTAACCGACCGCCCCTCGGGGGCTCCGGAAAAACCTAATCCCTTTGCTATCTTACTGAGGGGATACTTGAAGGGGAGCAAGGTAGCCGATGTAGAAAAGGTCCCCCTGGACAGGGTTATCAAGATAAGTTGCCTTCCCACCTCTTCTGTCCCCTGCTACCCTTCCTGCCAGCTTATTGTGGAGCTAATTCCCAGAGCTCCCAACTTAGTGCTGGTCGATTCCAAAGGGGTAATTCTTGCCTCCTTTCGCCATCGCTCAAAAGGGAGCCGCCCTCTGCTTCCCGGAAAGAGCTATCAAGAGCCCCAGCCAGCCGGCAAGCTTAACCCCTTCTCCATTAGCGAAGCAGATTACGAAGAACTTATTGCCGATGGAGTAAAACAGAAAATATCAATAGGAAAGATATTAGCCAATAATCTTTTGGGGTGGAGCCTCATTCCTGGGACAGAAGTTGAACATCTAACCTACCAGGAGAATCTCATACCCTGGGAAGCCTTTCAGCAGGTAAGGGAAAAACTTAGCCAGGAAGAGCCAACACCCCTTCTCTACTTAAGACCCCAGGCCAAAAGGGGCTCTATGCCCTCCCCAATTCCCCGCGAGGTCATACTTGTTTCCATGCCCCTCTGCAGCAAATCGGAGTGGGAGGTGAAACGATTTTCCACCATGAGCCAGGCAGTCGAGGAGTTTTACGCCATTTTGGAAGAGCAGAGGCTCCTGGCGAGGGTGAGAAGGAGTGCGGAGTCAGCCCTCAGAAAGGGGATTGCCAGAACCGAAACCCTCATCGCCCATCTCAAAGACGACCTCCAGCGAATGGAACAATCTGAACAGCTCCAGCGTTACGGAGAGCTTCTGGTTGCTAACCTCCACCGAGCACACAAAGAGGGAGATACTGTTCGTCTGCTCAACTATTATGACCCTCAGCAGCCAGAAGTTACCATTACTATCAATCCTCGGCTATCCCTCTACCAAAATGCTCAGAGGTTCTTCCATCAGGCATCAAAAGCCAAGCGGGGAAGAGCTATCATACCTGTCCGCCTCGAGGAAGCGGAGAAGAGATTAGCCCATCTGAGAGAATACCAGAAGAGCCTGGGAAGCATCGGTGACCTTGCCACCCTTCTCGCCTTTTATCAGAAGCTGGAGAGGGAGGACGTCGCCCCCCCTTTAGAAAGGAAGAAGAAGCCCTCCGCACATCTGGAAGTGAGGAAGAGGTTCCGCAAATACCTCTCCTCAGATGGTCTGGAAATTCTGGTGGGGAAGAGCAGTCGGGACAACGACTTTCTGACCTTCAAGGTGGCTTCTCCAGAAGACTTCTGGCTTCATGTGGTCGGTTATGCAGGCTCCCATGTCATAGTTCGTAACCCTGACCATAGGCATAAACTCCCTCCCGCAAGCCTGAGGGAAGCCTCCCAGATTGCTGGATACTACAGCAAGGCCCGACACTCATCCAATGTTACCGTCCATTATACCCGGCGGAAATGGGTCAAAAAACAGAAGGGAATGAGCCCGGGGAAGGTCCTGCTTAAGGCATATAGTTCCATTGTAGTAACCGCAGATCTCCCTTCAATAAAGGAGATAGAGGACTGATTATGCTAAGGTAGCAAATCTACTCTTTACAAATACTACTAACCTCTATTATGACAAAAAGCAATCCGCCCTCGTAAA
>NJBL01000031.1 GCA_005223145.1 bacterium (candidate division B38) B3_B38
GAAACAGTCACACCATAGGAGTAAATTGAAAACGGTGAATAAACTGGAGAGCTTCTTCCGAGGGCTTAGGAGATGGATAAATAACATGGGGACCTTTGAGAATATAAAGAGCTTAGAAAGACACCTGTTTGCCCTGATCATGATCAACAAAACTAAGAAGGATACCCCCTATATGCTTTTTACACAAAATTCTTGACGCTCTCCCTGATGAGAACTTTTTTGTCCCGCCAGGCGTCTTATATATAAAGTATAATAAAATGGTGATGCTGTATTTCAGATAAGCATTATTCCGTCAAGGATATCGTCAGTCAGGTGAATCTATTTCACCAAAAGGATAAATAGGATGGGGAGGAAACCAAACAAAACCAAGCAGGTTGGCACTATGGCTCTAAGAATAGCTGTAGTTTGTGCTTTGGTGGCGGTCTCCTTAACATTCGCAAGTCAACTGCAAGCCCAAGGCTTTTCTGACAGAGAGCTAATCCTCAAAACAGTTGATTACAAGCTGGATTTAAAAATTGACTATGAAAACGAAAAAATACTTGGCAGTTGTCAGTTGACGGTCTTTAATCCCTCCGAGCAGCCGATTCGTCAAATCCCTCTCACACTTTATCGGCTTCTAAAAGTTACCTCTGTGAAAGATGAACGGGGTGCAGATTTATCGTTTACTCAGCAGGTTCTGTCATTTGAAGATTGGGAGCAGCTTCAGGTGAACTATGCAGATGTTTCTTTAAAGAATCCGATACAGCAGGGCGAGAGGAAAACCATTAACATTCAATATGAGGGATACCTGTTAGGCTATTCGGAGACCGGTATGCGCTATGTCAAGGACAGGGTGGACGAGGAGTTCACCATCATCCGTCCAGATTGCAAAGCCTATCCTGAGGTTGGCTATCCCTCCTGGAGGGTTACCCGAGCGGCTGGTCTGCAGAGCTTTGATTATCTGATAACTGTTACCGTTCCCGATTCTCTGGTGGTGGCCAATGGCGGGAAGCTGGTGGGCAGGGTTTCCAATAATGGATTGGTCACTTATTCCTATCAGAACATTAAACCTGCCTGGCGGATTGATATTGCCATCGCTCAATATGGCATTCTTGAGGATAAAGTCAACAAGTTAAAAGTCTTTCATTTCCAAGAAGATAAAGAGGGAGCTCAGAGGGTATTAGATGCCATGAGAAAGACCATGGAGCTGTTTACCGATTGGTTTGGTGCATTGAGAGATTATCAGGGATTTGCTGTTATCGAGATACCAGAGGGATTTGGCTCCCAGACGGATGTAACCTGCATCATTCAAACCCAGAGCGCATTTAAAAGCAAAGCACAACTTTATCAACTATATCATGAGATCTCACATCTATGGGATGTGAAACCACGCGACCCTCTCCCTTCACGATTTGAAAGCGAAGGGCTGGCCATGTTTCTTCAGTATTTGGCTCAAGAAAAATTAGAGCACAAAAAAGGAGCGCTTGAAAAAGGGGCACAGCGGTTGAGAGAGAGCTTTCGCCAGAAGTGCCAGAAAAATCCAAAATGCAGGGATGTGCCGGTAATTGATTATGGCAAAGAAATGCTCACCGACCTATCGTATTCCAAAGGGATGATACTGTTTTATGTGCTCTATAATCTGGTGGAGGAAGATGAGTTTTTCAAGACCATAGGCACCTTTTATCAGAAATATAATCAGACCGGAGCATCCACGGATGATTTTGTAAACCATGCCAGGGAAGTATCCCCGGTAGATTTAACCAAGTTCTTTGAAGAATGGGTGTATGGTACCCAATCTTCTCAGTATATTATTAACGGAACACCCATTGAGGAAATAATAAAGAAATATCACCAGTGATTATTAAAATATTTATGCGCAGCCAAACAGCGGCTAACAGGCTTCATCTGAATTGCCCTTTGGGAAACTTCCTTTAACCGCAAGACATGGCAAAATAGCTTGAAAGGGCTGCTTTTACATTGGACTCGGAAAAATGTGGCTGATAGCTAAAAAAGAGTTTTTGCTCAACCTCCTCAGCTTTCGCTTCGCCACCGGATTTATCCTCTGCATAATTTTAATCCCTCTCTCGGTTCACATCTCCATCAAGCACTATGCGGAGAGGCGCTCCATCTACTCCAGCGAGAGGGAGGAGTGTGCTGAGCAGATGCGCAGGCTTTACACCTACTCCTATATCCGACCGACCATCCTCCGCCCGCCGGAGCCCCTGAGCATTTTCAACCGGGGGATAGAGTCCACCCTCGGCAACCGGGTGAGGATTCAGCTGGGGCAGGTTCCCTTCCTGGCCGAAGGTGCTCTTCAGAAGCGGGGAAACCCCCTGCTGGCTTCCTTCCTCTCCATCGATTTCTCCTTCATCGTCACCGTGCTTTTCTCACTGATGGCACTGCTGTTCACCTACGATGCCATCTCCGGCGAGAAGGAACGAGGCTCTCTGAGGGGAATACTGGCTAACAAACTGTCACGGGATAAGCTGCTGCTGGGGAAATTGCTCGGCAACACCCTGACCCTGCTCCCGATAATAACGGTCAGCTTTGCGGCGGGACTGCTGCTGATTCTCCTCTCCCGCAGGGTGGAGTTCCAGCAGGGGGAGTGGATTCGTCTGGGGGGCTTGTTCTTGGTGACCTTTCTCTATATGCTGCTGTTTATGCTGCTGGGGATGTTCATCTCCACCCGCACCCACAGCTCCACCACCAGCCTGATGGTCTCCCTCTTCCTGTGGGTTTTGTTGGTAGTGGTGGTGCCGGTGGCTTCCCCTTATCTCGCTCAGAGCCTTACCTCGGTGACCCCCAGGGAGACGGTCGACCAGGCAGCGGCTGAGCTGAACAGGGAGTTTAGAGCTAAGGTAAGGGAGTATGAGGAGACGCTGCCTGAGCCGGAGTGGGATATTGGCTTTGGAAGATATTACGGAGTCGATGGTGCGCATCTGGAGGTTGCCAGCCCCAGGGATGTGATGGAGAACCAGCGGCTCATCCACTCATTCCAGGAGCCCCTGCGCATAGAATACGCCGACCGCAAGTGGAGAATACAGCAGACCTATCTCGACGGGCTCCTTCACCAGCAGAGGCTGGCGCAGCGCCTGGGGTGGGTCTCACCCGCTTCCGTCTTCAGAGATATAACTTCGGGATTAACCACCACCGATGTGAGTTCTTATCTGCACTTTATGCAACTGGCACGCCGCTACCGCGACCAGATTATCAACTATTACCAGTCGCGAAACCTCTTCTCCTCCTATGCCTATTTCACCCAGCAGAAGGAGGAGGAGATGAGGAGCCTGGATGAGCTGATTTATTATATCACTGAGGGTCGCTTCTCCACCTATAAGGAGCTCTCCGAAGGGAGGGATTTCTGGGGCGTAGTAAAGGAGTTCACCCGGGAGCTTCCCAGAAGGGAGGACCTCCCTTATCTGGAAATAAAAGATATCCCCCAGTTTAGCTGGCAAAGGGAGGGGCTTGAAGATTTCCTCAAGGGGTCGTTGACCGAGCTCTCCATCATGGTCTTCGTTCCCATTGTGCTGTTCCTTCTCGGCTATGTTTCCTTTATCAGATACGACCCGCGATAATGAAGGGAGGAGGTAGACATTATGACCTGGCTTATAGCCCGGCGGGAGATTGTAGCCAACTTTTATAGCCTGCGGTTCTTCCTGAGCATCAGCCTGGCAGTGCTGGTCTTCGGGGTAAGCAGCCTCTGCTTCTATTCCCAGTACAATCAGGAGCTCTCCGACTACTCCCGCAACATCGCCCGGGAAGAGGAGCGGGCAGCCGCCCAGGCTGACAATCTGGGTCGGCTGGCTCTGCACGACCGCCTCCTCTACCCCCGTCCCCGCTCAAACTCCTTTCTCTATCAGGCGATGGAAAGATACCTTCCCAATCTTTTCGAGTATGATGCCTTCCAGATAGTTGAGTTCCGCAACCGGGAAGGTGGGGGCAATCCCTTTTTCCCCCGGGCAGAGGAGCTTGACTGGCTGTTTATCATCTCTCTGGTGCTGAGCTTCGGGGCGGTGGTATTCACCTATAACAGCATCTCCGGTGAGAAGGAACAGGGGACCCTGGGACTCCAACTGGCGAACAACATCCCCCGCCCCGCCTTTCTGCTGGGGAAATACCTGGGAGCCATGGTCAGCCTGCTCATTCCCCTGGTGACCGGGATAGTGGTTAGCCTGCTGGTGCTCCTTTTTTCCGGCAAGGTGGGGTTTGATTCCCGGCTCTGGCTGGAGGTTCTCACCTTCCTCGGTATCTCAGTTCTTTTCCTTTCTTCCTTTGTTCTGCTGGGGCTATTTGTTAGCTCTCTGACCCACAGCCCGGCGACCAGCCTGGTGCTTCTGCTTTTTCTTTGGGTGATACTGGCGCTTCTCATCCCCAATATAGGCGGGATTCTGGCTTCCGATCTCCAGCCCATTCCGAAGCAGGAGGAGGTAATGGAGAGAGCAAGCCGGGTGCGCAGCGATATCGCCGACAGCGCCCCCGAAGGGACCTGGGACCGAGAGGAGCAGAATCCCTTTCGACCTTCCCACCGCCTCCGGGCTCAAACACTGAACAAGATGCTCGAGGCGGAGCTGAGAATCAGAAGGGACTACTACAACAGAATGTTCCACCAGTTGGAGTTCGCCCGCCACCTCACTCGCATTTCCCCGGTTGCCCTTTATAAATACAGCAGTGAGGCGGTGGTGGGAGGTGGGGTGTTAAGATTTAGGGAGCTGATGCGAGGGTTGGAGTCCTTCCGCCAGGTGCTGCTGGAATTTGTCACTCGCCAGGATGCCTCCGACCCCGATAGTCCCCACTGGATAAACCCCGAAGAAGACCTCTTCTTCACCCGTAAGCCGGTCGACTACCGCATAGTCCCCAAATTTGAGGAGGGCAGCGCTCGCCTCTCGCGGCGATTGACTGAGGTCACCTTAGACCTGGGGCTGCTCATCCTCTTCAACCTCCTCTTCTTCTGGCTGGCTTTTGTAGCGTTCCTGAGATACGATGTGCGGTAGAGCCTTCTCACTTCCCTTCCGCTTATAGCCTTCCTCAGGTAAAGAATTTATCACTGGTCGTGAGGATGTGAGAGAAAGCCCAAATTATCGTGTGTGTTGACTCTGGGAATGACAACAAGCTCAAAATCGGCTTAGAAAACTCTCTTCTCAGTAACCTTCGGTTTAGTAATTTGGCAAGGCTTCGACCGTACATTCTCTCCACTTCGAGAAAGTCTTAAGATGATCGGTGTGTTCGAAGAATCTGTGCGTAGTACCCGGCTTTGGGTTGCCGCATCTCACAAATTTCCTGGTATTGGTAAAGAGTTTATGCCGCCTCTGGACGAGGGTTCATATCTGCTAATGCCTACCACCATGCCTCATGCTTCTATTGGAGAATGTCTCGATGTACTCCAGAAACAGGATATGGCTATTCGAAACATTCCTGAAGTGGAGTCAGTGGTTGGCAAAATAGGCAGGGTAGAGAGCGCTTTGGATCCCGCTCCTATCTCAATGGTGGAAACGGTAATAAACTATAAGCCAGAGTACAGCCCACCAGATCCCATAACAGGAAAGCGACATAGGCAGTGGCGAGACCATATCAAGACACCCGATGATATCTGGAAAGAGATTGTTGCAGCAGCAGAAATTGTGGGGACAACTTCAGCGCCCAAGCTCCAGCCCATTTCTGCCCGTATTGTCATGCTCCAATCTGGCATGCGTGCGCCAATGGGTGTTAAGGTTTTCGGTCCAACCCTGGAGGTGGTAGAGAGAGTTGGACTTGATATTGAGAGAGCTCTGAAGGAAGTCCCCAGTGTCGAACCCTCAACGGTCGTTGCCGACCGTATAGTGGGCAAACCATATCTTGAAATCGACATCAATAGAAATGCAATTGCCCGCTATGGTGTGAGCATCCGGAATGTTCAGGATGTGATAGAGTTCGCCATAGGAGGAAGGAGAATATCAACCACAGTTGAAGGTCGGGAAAGATATCCCATACGTGTGCGATACAAGCGGGAGCTGCGAGATAGCATTGAATCACTGGAAAGAATTCTGGTCCCGACTGCTGACGGGTCCCAAATCCCACTGATTCAATTAGCTGAAATTCGTTATGTTCGCGGTCCCCAGGTGATAAAGAGCGAAGATACATTTCTGGTCGGATATGTCATCTTTGACAAAAAGCCTGGTTATGCTGAAGTGGGTGTTGTCGAAGAGTGTCAAAGGTATCTTGCTGACAAAATAAAAAGCGATGAGCTTGTCATCCCAAGCGGCGTCAGCTATAAGTTTACAGGTACTTACGAACATCAGGTGCGGTCAGAGAAGACGCTGATGATTGTTTTGCCTTTGAGTCTACTAATTATATTTGTCATCCTATACTTTAACTTTCGCGCAGTATCAACTTCGCTTATAATATTTAGCGGGATTATTGTCGCCTTCTCTGGAGGGTTCATCCTTATCTGGCTCTACTCTCAAGGTTGGTTCCTTAATTTCTCTATTTTTGGCGTCAATATGCGCCAGCTTTTCCAGATCCATCCCATCAACCTGAGTGTTGCAGTCTGGGTCGGGTTCCTTGCCCTTTTCGGAATTGCCGTAGATAATGGCGTGGTAATGGGAACCTATCTTAAACAAATTTTCTCCAAGAGACCTGTAAAGTCCATCGAGGATATTCGAGAAAATACTGTGTATGCTGGTATGCGGAGGGTACGTCCCTGTTTGATGACTACTGCTACGACCATTCTGGCTTTGACAGCCGTCCTGACGAGTACCGGTCGCGGTGCTGATGTGATGGTGCCCATGGAAGTATCAAGTTCAGTCGGGAGGATAATAACTTATCTTTAGGTGAAGTTCGGATACACCATTAAAGTGGAATTACAATGAACCTGATTCATCACCAAGTTTCTGAGCTTCTGTCCACCTGGCGTGGGCTTGACTCGTTAAAACAACTCTGCCATCAAGACGATCGAACACACCTGCCCATTGACCCGCCTCACTTGCGGGAATTCTTTAGCAAAGTAGAATCAGGAGAGAGGCATTTGCAAGATGCACTCACAAACCTTTTGATTCGCCGCACGCGATCCCATATTCTGCGCTGGTATGGGTTCGATGCTGAAACTCATGAGCGGGTTGACCCCAAACGCTGGCAAGAATACCGTGATGGAAAACGTCGCCCTTACATTCTGGTGGGTGTAATCTATTTATTTTTAGCGCCCATTTTTGGTTCTTAGTTCACCTTTAGAATCTGACAAATACTTCTGCATATTGGGGAACAGATTAGAAAAGGATTGTTAACAATTACCTCTCCTAAAAAAGGAGAGAAAGACCCTTTTCGGGTCCCCCTTTTCCCCTCCATATGCCTAATGCGAAGAAGGAGCCCTCTTTCAGTGTTTCTCCATATCAGTGGGAGAGGCAGCCGGAGACATAGACCTCCCCGTTGGCGTTGGTGCCACCGAAGGCTTTGAACGACCGGATCAAAGTGCCATACGAGTAAAATAGCTTCACCCAGGAGTTCCCTCCATAACCCTGACCACAGAGGATCTCATCTGTATCACCACCAACAAAGGCGCCATACTCCACTGCGCTGATATGCACCGAACCTGTGGGATTGCCACCACTACCAAAGGCTATAAACGAGCGCATGAGGGTGCCGTTCTGTTCAAATATCTTCACCGTATTGGTCCCCCCCAGACCGGTAGCTACCGCTATCTCCTCCTTATCAGCGATGATGCCGCCAAAGTTGCCCGCCGCCAGGTGGATGGAACCCTGGGTGTTCTCGCTGTCAAAGGCATCAAAGGAGTTCTGGAAGGTGCCGTCTTTGTCAAAGATTTTCACCTTGGAGTTCCCCCCGATGCCGGTGCCGGTGATTATCTCATCTTCGCCATTCCCATCAAAATCGGTAGCCGCCAGATATATCTCACCCTGAGTGTTGGCTGCTCCATAGGCCTTGAAGCTCGCCTTGACCGTACCATCGGTCTTGAAGACTTTCACCCAGTTGTTCCCGTTCCTCCCCGTGGCTACGGCAATCTCCAGGTCTAACGGGTCTGCATCGAAGTCCCCCACCGCCAGGTGCACCTGACCCCCGGTGTTAGAAGCCCCGAAGCACTTGATGGATTTGAATAAGGTGGCGTCGTAGTTGAATATCTTTATCCACGACTTCCCCCCGGAGCCCTGAGCCACTACCACCTCGGGGTTGCCGTCCTTATTCAGGTCAGCCACTCTCACATCTATTTCCCCGTTGGGATTAGCTCCTCCGAAGGCTTTTACATTCTGGAAGCGGCGCCCGTAGATGTCAAAGGCCTTATACCAAGATTTCCCCCCGTAGCCCATCCCGGTGAGGATGGCCGACTCAAGGGTCACCCTTCTGCCGAAGATGTCGTAAGCGGTGGTGGCATCGTAGCGGTTGTCCCCCTGCACCAGGAAGAAGTTCCGGTGGGAGGAGTTCCAGGCTAAGTGGGGGTAGGTTTCGCTGATGAGCCACTGGCTGGAGAGCTTGACATTGATACCCTCCTTGGTGCCGTCGCTGTTAACCAACTGACCATAGATGTCGGCTAATGCGTAGGGGTCGTTTCTCCAGTCACTCCAGGCGACCAGATACCTGTTGTAAATGGGGGAGTAGCAGACTGCAGGCCAACCCTGATCGGCATAGTCAGTACATATGTCAATCTCACTTCCCACCTGAGCAGGGGTATCGGCACTGCTCATTAGCTGACCATAGATGTCGTAGTGGGTGACGTAGCGGTTGTCCCCCCAGACGACCAGAAAGTTGTTATTAAAGGTATTGGCAGCTACCTCAGGCCCGAACTGGTCTCCGTTTGCAGTCACCACCCAGGGAGAGTTAGTGGTTAAGGGGAGACCATTTTTATCCACCCGCTTGCACGATATGTTCCTGCCGCTGCTTGCTTCGAGCCAATCGTCCTCCCAGGCGACCAGGTAGCCGCTGACCGAAGCGAGGTAAGCGATAGCGGGATTCAGCTGGTCCTTAGCGTAGCCCACCAGCGGATTAGAAGCGCTCGTGGGTTTCCCATTACTATCCACAATGCGGGAATATACCTCCCAATCAAGGGTGGCGGCATCTTTATCATCCTCCCAGACCACGCAGAAGTTGTGTTGAGTGGAGTTGTAAGCTACCCTGGGATACTGCTGGTTGCTGTAAACAAGGACGATAACAGAATTAACCGTCCCTAAGGTACCATCACTGGCGATCCCCATACTTTTTACATCCCAATCGCCTGGATATGGAGTGGCATAGAATTCCTGCCATACCACCAGCCATTTGTTGTAAGAGGAGTTGTAAGCTACATCGGGGTATCTACTATCGTTGGTGACTCCCCGGATTTGTATATTGGAGCCCAACAGGCTGCCGTCGGCATTGACTCGCTGTCCGTAGATCTGGTAGTTGCCGTTGCGTTCATCCTCCCAGACGACCAGGTAGGTGTTATCGGTGGAGTTGTATGCCACCCTGGGCTCCCGCTGATAATTGGCAGCCACGGCAATGGTGGTGTAACTGCTCACCATGGGGTCGATGACCCCTGGGCTGGAAGATTGCTCCACCACCTCCTGCAGCTCGAAGGGAGGGGTGTCATTAGGTGCAAGAGCTGTGGGTTCCCGGCTCTGACTTGCCGCACGAGGACTGCTGGAGTTGGCTACCAGCAGGGGAAAAAGCAAAATTAAAAGAATAGGTATTGTAAAGAAAAACAAACAATGCCTCTTGTCATGTTTCATTATTACCCCCTTTTTATAAAGCAGAATTAACACTTAAGAAAAATCTTTAAAAAATTCTCACCCCCTTTTCCTGCTCATATATTTCTTTTACTATAATATTAAAATTAATGGATGTCAATACTTCAACGGCTAATAAAATGATAGGGTATTAATCTTCAGGGTTTAACAAATATTTATTGTTATTGTAGAAAAAATCCGAGCTATCCTTTATTCCAATCTATGCTCCCCTTAAACTAAATAATGAAATCGGGAGCTAAAGATGCTATAATTTTAACAATGAATGATTTGCTTAGGAGAAATTGAGAGGGTAAGATGGATGAGGTGAGGGTCAGATTCGCCCCCAGTCCCACCGGGGAGCTCCATGTGGGAGGAGCGCGCACTGCGCTTTTTAACTGGTTTTTCGCCCGCAAGGTGGGAGGTACATTTATACTCCGCATAGAGGACACCGATGTCCAGCGCTCTTCCGAGGAGATGGTGCGAGTGATTCTCGATGGGCTAAGCTGGCTGGGAATTGATTGGGATGAAGGACCTTATTTTCAATCAAAAAGGCTCGACCTATACCATCAGTATTGCCGCCAGCTATTAGCCCGGGGGGCAGCGTATTATTGTTACTGCTTGCCGGAAAGGTTGCAGAAGGAAAAGGAGATAGCGATAAAGGAGGGAAGAGCCTGGAAGTACGACCGGAGATGCTGTCGTCTCAGCCAAGAGGAGATTTTATCTAAAGAGATGGCGAAATCGAGCCGCACAGTCCGCTTTCTTGTTCCTGCCGGGAAGATTGTGATGGAGGACCTGATTCATAAGACCATTGAATTTGATACCCAGAATATTGAAGATTTTGTCCTCCTCCGCTCCGATGGGCTGCCCACCTATCATTTAGGCGCCGTGGTGGATGATATTGAAATGCAAATAACCCATGTAATACGCGGGGACGACCATATCCCCAACACCCCCAAGCAGATTCTGCTCTATAATGCTTTAGGGAAAAAGGTCCCCCTCTTCGCCCATCTTCCCCTTATTATGGGATCCGACCGAAAAAGGTTGAGCAAGCGCCATGGGGCAACTTCGGTTATATATTACAAAGAGCATGGCTACCTTTCCGATGCGATGGTCAACTTTCTGGCTCTGCTGGGGTGGTCGCCAGGTGATGACCGCACCCTTATGTCCAGAAAAGAGCTCCTCGAGCTCTTCAGCCTGGAGGGGGTCAGCAAGTCCAATTCCATCTTCGACCATAAGAAGCTGGAGTGGCTGAACAGCCAGTATATCAACCTGAAGCCCGAAGTGGAGCTCCTCCCCCTGGTAAAAGAGGGTCTGCAGAAGGAGGGATGCTGGCAGCCGTCGATGGAGCGGGAGGAGAGGGATTGGTTTCTTAAAGTTATACAATTGGTGAAGACCCGTTCCAGACTAATTCCCGACCTGGTAGCCAGCAGCCTTCCCTTCTTATCTCTTGACTATCCCTATGACCCGGAGGCGGTGCAGAAACATCTTCTGTCTATTGAGGGGCTGTCGGCATATATCAGGAAATTGCAAGAGAGGCTAAATAAATTAGAGAGCTTCGACCAAGCTTCGGTTGAGCAATGCCTCCGGGAGACCGCGGAGGAACTGTCCATATCAGCTGCCAAGCTGATCCATGCCACCCGGGTGGGATTGACCGGGAAGGCGGTCGGTCCCGGCATCTTCGAGCTGCTTGAGGTGATGGGCAAAGAGAGAACTCTCCGTCGGCTGGAGCGCCTGGTTGAGTTTTTAGACTCCTCAAACCGATAAAGCCCCCTTCCTGCCTTTTAGCCCCCTTAAAATAGCTCGCCTTGTAAATCTTACTTCGTTTAGCAAAAAAGTGGAAAGATCTCAAGAAGTCATAAAAAAAGAAAGGTTTCTGGCTCCTTGAGAAAGAGCCTCTCCCCCCCTTATGATGTGAATGTCAATCCCCTTCTATATAAAAAACTCAGTCTAAGCTATTCCCTTATAAACAAATTGGAGCTCACTGCTGGGGAGCCAGCTTTGGGCGGTAAAACCTCTTCTCCAGCCGTAGCGCCACATTAACCAGGCTGATGAGAACTGGCACTTCCACTAAGGGTCCGATTACCGCAGCGAACGCCTGTCCGGAATTTATACCAAATACCGCCACGGCAACCGCAATAGCCAGCTCAAAGTTGTTACTGGCAGCAGTAAAGGAAAGGGCGGTAGCCTGCTTATAGTTTGCTCCCACTTTGTAAGAGAGAAAGAATGAGATGAAGAACATCAGCACAAAATAGACAAGCAGAGGTATGGCAATCCTTAATACATCCTGAGGAATTCCAACAATGTATTCCCCCTTTAATGAAAACATCACCACGATGGTAAAGAGCAGGGCGATAAGGGTCAGGGGGCTGATTCTGGGAATGAATCTCCCCTCATACCAGGCTTTATTCTTTGCTTTTATCAGGCTAAACCTGGTCACTATCCCGGCGATAAAAGGTATCCCGAGATAGATAAATACGCTTTTGGCTATCTCGCTCATGGAAATATTCACCGCCATACCCTTTAAACCAAGCCATGTCGGAACTTTGGTAATAAATATATAGGCATAAACCGAGTAAAAAAACACCTGGAAAATCGAATTTAAAGCCACCAACCCGGCGGCGTATTCGGTATCACCTCCTGCCAACTCATTCCACACAATGACCATAGCTATACAGCGGGCGAGCCCTATCAATATCAATCCCACCATGTACTCCTGTTGCCCGTGGAGGAAAAGAATGGCTAAAAAGAACATCAATATCGGTCCGATGAGCCAGTTCTGCAAAAGAGAAAGGGAAAGGACTTTGATGTCCTTGAAAACTCTACCCAGCTCCTCATACTTCACCTTGGCAAGCGGGGGATACATCATAAGAATCAACCCTAAGGCAATGGGAATAGAAGTTGTCCCTACCTGAAATTTGGTAATCCACTGGACAACCCCCGGGAAGAGATACCCCGAACCTACCCCCACCGCCATAGCGAGAAATATCCACAGCGTCAGTAAACGGTCAAGAAGAGATAATCTCCTTGATACCCCTTTGTCCATTGGTCTTATTCCTTTCTTTTTCTTTGAGAACTTCTGCTGCGCTAAATCTTAATCCTTAATTCCCTCAAGCCTGGACTTACACCCTGGCAGCCTCTCTTATCCAGCGCTCCAAATCCTTTTTAGACGGGACTCGCCCCGTGCATTTGACCTTCCGGTTAATGACCAGCGCCGGCGTGGCTACCAGCCCATATTCGGCGATTTTCCCCGGGTCTCTCACATGCTCGACATTGGCAGCGATACCGGTCCCAGATAGCATCGTCTTAGCAAACTCCTCCATCCGGTCGCATTGATAACAGCCCGGTTTAAGAATTTTTATCTCCGGCAGACCCTCTATCTTCCTCTCTTTAAGCTCCCCGGTGAAGACCCTGTACTCCTCCAGCAGCGAACTCTTGTAGTCCTCTTCAGCTGAGCCGGGCACATAATTCCTATTTTTAACTCCCCCCAGAATGATGCGGGTAATCCTTTCGCCTCATAAAGGCCCGAAACTCGTCCATAAAATAAATTTTCTTTGCCTCTTCCAATTTATCTTTTATAGTTTTATCTTCCATCTCTTCCTTCTAAAATGATTTGAGCGATATAACATACGCATAGATTAATTTTTATCTTTAATGCTTATCATAATTGTAGCAAAAAATAGAGGCCAACCAGAATAATAATCAGTCCCGCCACTTTCTGGAGTACCTCATTTGTCTTCCGCAAGCCTCTGGATTCAATCAATTTTTTAGCAGCTCCCATAGATGTTCCGGCAATTAAAATAAGAAAAGAATGTCCAAGGGCATAGATTAAGAGCAAGAGGCCTCCATAGATGACATTTCCCTTGCTGGCTACAAAAGCCAGCAGTACGGCAAGAATGGGAACTGCGCAGGGTGTTGATACAACGCCAAATAACAAACCAAGAAGAAAAGCTCCAATGCTTCCGCCCTTTTTAAGGTTAAAATATCCAGGGATAGGGAAATTCAACTTGAATAGTCCGAGAAGATGAATGCCCATTACCAGGCAAACTCCCGCAACGATATATCTCCAGACCTCTCCTACGTCGCCGAACATCCTCCCCATTAAAGCCGATATAAGCCCCAACGCAGCAAAAGTTATGGACAATCCCAGGATAAATAACAAAGAAAAAATTAGGGATTTCTTTATGCCCGTGGTTTCTTTATATCCTGCTACCATACTGATCATTAACGGAATCATAGCCAGAACACAGGGGTTAGAAGCGGTTATAGCTCCCCCAATAAAAACAGCCACAGCAGCCAGCCATGGATTATGCTGAATGAGTTGTTGGATATCTCCAAATAACTGTTCCATTTTTTTCGACTTAAATCAATTAACTCCTTTCTGTTTAAGAAGTTTCAGGATATCTTTCTTGGGGAAAAAGCCCACATGTCGGAAAAATTCCTTCCCATTTTTATCAATAAAAACCTGAGTCGGAATAAGTCGAATGCGGTATTTCCTGGCTGGTTTGGGGTCTTTCCAGACATCATAAAAAACGACCTGGACCTGACCTGCAAACTCCTCGGCTATCTCTTTCATGATCGGCTGCATCATCCGACAGGGAATGCATCTGTCGGCTCCAAGTTCGATGAAAGTGACCTTGTGTTTAGAAAAATCCAATTCAAGATTGTTAGTGACGATTACGCCTT
The DNA here is from genome assembly GCA_005223145.1 of bacterium (candidate division B38) B3_B38. Taxonomy (GTDB): domain Bacteria; phylum Acidobacteriota; class B3-B38; order Guanabaribacteriales; family B3-B38; genus Guanabaribacterium. The sequence goes on from NJBL01000031.1 coordinate 14,346, forward strand.
TTTGAGTTATTTTTGATTTATCTGACTGATTATCTTTTTTCTCTTTACCTTCCTGGAGGCACGCTCCAATAAGAAAAAAGACCGCAATCAAAACTGTCAGGATAAGACTAAATCTTTTCATATTGAATGCTCCCGCTTTTTAGCATTGATAGCCTTCTCCTTTTATAAAAAGAAGGTCTGATTTTATTTTCCGGAGCTCATCCTCTCCTTTAATGTTTTAAAGGAATGCTCTAATTCCTACCTCACTATCGCTCACTTTTTATTTTGACATTTGACGGTACCTTGGAACACTTATAACCTATTCAAGCCTCCGCTTTATATCTTCAAAATGGATTCTTACATCTCTTCCTGAATCCATTTTTTTATCTCATCGACTGATGGTATTCGTCCAGAACATTTCACTTTTCCATTTATCACTAAACCTGGAGTCCCCAAAATCTTATACTGGGCAATTTGCTTAAAATCGGTAATCTTTTGAACATCGGCATCAAAATCCAGTTCAATTAACGCATTCATCGTTCTTTTCTCAACTTCATGACAGCGTGGACAGCCCGGCCCTAAGATTCTGATTTCCATTTTTTACCTCCATTTTCTTTTTTTGCTCTTAAGTAAAGGCTTTTGAGACATAGCATCTTTTAGCCTTTAATAGGCGTAATATTTCATTTACCTTAAAAGAAATATCCATAGATCTTACCGGAGATTGTTGCCATAATGACCACCAGCATAATGTAAGTGAGGGTTTTTTTCGTCCCAATAATGCTTCTTATAACCAGCATATTCGGCAGAGATAGGGCTGGCCCTGCTAAGAGTAAAGCCAGAGCTGGCCCCTGTCCCATGCCAGAGCCCAAAAGGCTCTGAATTATTGGTACCTCTGTCAACGTGGCAAAATACATCAGCGCTCCGGCAACTGAAGCGATCAAATTTGCCCCCAAGCTGTTTCCGCCAACTAATCTGGCTACCCATTGACCGGGAATCACGCCTTCGTGACCAGGAGTTCCCAGCAAAAAACCCGCTACTAAGACTCCTCCAAAAAGGAGCGGGAAGATCTGTTTGGCAAACATCCAGGTTGAGAAAGTCCATTCTTTAAGTTCCGATTTCTTAAACCAGGCTACAATCATCCAAAACAGAATTGCCAGGAGAGCAACACCAATGAACCATTTAGCCTGGTAAATAAAATACCAGATTTTGAGCTCTGGGTCAGATTTTCCCCAGTTAATGAACACTAAAATTGCTATCATTGTGGCAAAGTAGAGAGCCGTCTTCCCAAGCGGTCTGGCCTCTTTTTCTTCGCCTTCCATGAAGTCGGATTGTTTTCTATTCTTCTCTTCCTCCTTATTAAATAGGAAGTGCATGATGAGTCCAATAATCACGGCAAAAACAATGGCTCCTAATGCTCTCGCTAAACCAAGTCTGTAGCCCAACACTTTTGCGGTTAAAACTATTGCCAGTACATTAATCGCTGGTCCAGAATAAAGAAAGGCAGTTACTGGCCCGATTCCGGCTCCTCTGTTGTAGAGGCTGGCAAAGAGAGGTAAAACCGTGCAGGAGCATACAGCTAAAATCGTACCTGAAACAGAAGCGATGGAATAAGAGAGCACCTTTTTTGCTTGGGCGCCAAAATACTTGATGACAGAGGCTTTGCTGATGAAAACAGATATTGCTCCGGCGATGAAAAACGCGGGGATAAGGCAAAAGAGAACATGTTCCCGAGCGTATTCCTGAAGAAGGTAAAAGGCTCCGATAATGGCATTCTGAACTCTTGCCTGTTGGAAAGGAATGAAGTAGGTGGTCAAAAAAACTAATAGAAATATAATGAAAATCCATTTATCTTTCACTTTACTTCTCTATCCTTGTTGGAATTTTTTCAGATTTGGTCTTTCAGTCAAATTTCCAAATTTTCGCTATCCTTTATAATTTCTGAGAACTTTAACCTGCCATTTAATAGCTGTTCAAAAATTCATTCCCATTTATTTCTTAGAGCTTTTGGTATTCTGTGTACCATCATAGTCTATTTATTTAGCTCGGCGAACCGGCAGCCTCTCTTATCCAGCGCTCCATATCCTTTTTGGAAGGGAGTCGCCCTATACATTTTACCTTCCGATTAATCACCAGAGCCGGCGTGGCGACCAACCCATATTCGGCGATTTTCCCCGGGTCTCTCACATGCTCCACATCGGCAGCGATACCGGTCTCGGACAGTATCGTCTTGACAAACTCCTCCATCCGGTCACATTCGTAACAGCCGGGACCAAGAATCCTTATCTCCAGCAAACCTTCTATCTTCCTCTCTTTCAGCTCCCCGGTAAAGACTTTGTACTCCTCCAGCAGCGAATTCTTGTAATCCTCTTCAGCCGAACTGGGGATATAATTCTTCTTTTTAGCCCTCTCCAGGATGAAGTTCTTAATCTCCTCCTCGTCGGTGATGTTCCTCTTCTTTAACTCCTCAAAGGTCTCCCCAAGTCCAAAGAGGGTCACCTTAGATTTTCCGATGTAAACCATGTGTTGGTCATGCTTCTCCATGAAGAGAATACCTCCCTTGATCGTTGTTTACTTATCAATTGATGCTATTTAAAAAGAAACCCTTCTTTCATCCATCTCAAAAAAGATGAATATAATTTCCATAAATAAACCCTGCCAGAGCCGAAAAACCGACCACCAGGCTGTAATAGACCAGAACTTTCTTCTTCCCCAACAGGCTCAACAAAACTATTATATTGGGAAGGCTCAAGCTGTAGCCTGCCAGAAAGAGCGACAGAGCGGGTCCTTTTCCCATACCCAGCTTCATAAGCTGCTCTATAATGGGTATTTCTGTCAGGGTGGCAAAATACATAGTGGCCCCAAGCACCGAAGCCAGCAGAGAGGATTGAAACCTATTCCCTCCAAGCCACTGCTGGACTACCTCCTGAGGCAAAGCCACTCCCAGAATCCCGGCGGCAAAAATCCCGACAAACAGATAGGGGAGAATCTTTTTGGTAAAATACCAGGTTCTCCACAGCCAATTGCTGTTGAGCTCGCTATTAAAACCCTTTTTAACGAAAGCTATCAACAGAAGGATAGCCAAGCTGATGAGGGGATACTTGTAACTGGCAGAGATTTTTGCCCCTCCGACCACCAAAACAGCCAACAGGGGAATAAAAAGCCCAGCAAGAGAGAGCTTAGAGACGGAGAACTCATCTTCCACTATCAGCTCCCCCTGGTCTCCTTCGGTCTTCTCCTGGAACAGGTGCCCCATAATCATCCCCACTATAATGGCTATAAGAATGGCAAAAATCAACCTGATGATTGACAGCTCCCACCCCAGAATCGTTCCGGTCAAAAATATGGCGGCAATATTGATAGCCGGACCGGCATAGAGGAAGGTGATGGCAGGTCCCAACCCGCTCCCTCGCTTATAAATTCCAGCAAACAGGGGGAGTATGGTGCAGGAACAGACTGCCAATATAGCCCCGGCTACCGAAGCTATGGAATAGGATACATACTTTTTCGCCTTAGCTCCTAAGAACCTGATGACTGTATCCTTCCTTATGAACACGGCAATCCCACCAGCAATGAAAAAAGCTGGTACCAGACAGAAGAGGGTGTGATGCTGAGCATAGTCCTGCAGGGTTAATAGTCCATTGATAAGAGATTGCTGCCATACTTCCGAACCAAAGGGAATAATCACTAATGCCAGAAAGACAATCAACAGCGCAATCAGCTTCACCTTTTCTCTGTGCATAAGCTCATCTCCAATAGTTTAAAATCGCCAGTCCAACCCTAAAAAATCACAAAAGATGGCGAAATAAACAACTAATGCTCCTCATCGTCCATCCCTATTCTGCGCCAGCAGTGAATAAGCTACCTTAAGAGAGCTGCCACCTTGGATTTCTCGTCTATTTGCTGCTTGATAATCTCATCCAATAATTTGAGCAGACTGAATATTCTCTGGTCTTTTACCTGATAGAAGACACTCTTCCCCTGCTGGCGGCAGACCAAAAGCCCGGCTTGCTTCATTATGCTCAGGTGCCTGGAGGTATTCGATTGCTGCTCCTCTATAGCGGGCATAATGTCGCAGACACATCTCTCGCCATGCTTAAGGAACTCCAGTATCCTCAGGCGGGTAGATTGCCCCAGGATTTTAAGCAGTTCTGCCCTTAGTTGTAATAAATTCTCTTTCATTGTTTCACCCCGCCTCCTATGCTCATCGTTTTTTTCTTATGACACGGTGGGAATTTGGTTAATAGGTCTCATATGAAAAATCTTCCCACCGTTGCCCTCTTCGACCCAATCTCTAAGTTGTAATTTTATTTTCATATGAGCATATGATAATATTTTCATATGTATAATAATATCCAATATACACTTTGTCAAGCAAAAAATACCCTCGGGTGAGAACGATAATATTTATGGAGGCTCTTTCCAGAAGAGCGGGCAAAAGGACTTGACAAAACAGGGGGTTTATATAATAATTACTGAGGTTCCGGGATCGTCCAATCGGCAGGACATACGGCTCTGGACCGTAGAATCGAGGTTCGAATCCTTGTCCCGGAGCCACGAAAGGGGCGCTATCGTCTAGGGGTGAGGATAGATGGTTCTCAGCCATCAGACCCGGGTTCGAATCCCGGTAGCGCTACCAAAACTATGATAGAAAGGTCTCTGAGAAGAGACCTTTTATTTTTCTCTCCATCCCCAAATAGTGGAAGGTGATTCCCCCTTCGCTTTTCCTTCGCAGTATCTGCTGTCTTATCTCCTTTCAATTCCTTTAAGGGTTGCCATCTCTGCTGGAATAGAGAATGTTTATTACCAAACTGCGCAAAAGATTTATAATCTGTACTGCCAGACCACCTTGACAACACCTGAGAGCTACCTTATAATGAGACAATATTTTTTCATAGGGAAATTTAGCTAAAGAATGCCTGAAGTGCGTATAAAATTGATGGCAGATATAAAAATTCCCAAGCGGGCAATCTGACATGAAAAATAGATGTGGACCATTCATTCTCACAATCCTGCTGATGCTGAGCTCATCTACTGGAGTTTGGGGTGAGGAGGTAAGGAAAACATCAGCGGTAAAAATCGCCGCAGCCATTAACATCGATGGTGACCTGAGCGACGAAGCATGGAAAAAGATTGAGCCCATTACCGGGTTCATCCAATTTGAGCCACACCATGGCCAGCCTTCCACTTTAAAAACCGAGGTTAAAATAGCCTATGATGACAGGGCAATCTACTTCGCTTTTTACTGCGTAGACCCCGACCCGGGCAATATCTCCGCCAGCATAACCAAAAGGGATGGGGATATTACCGAGGACGATGCAGCCGGTGTTATGCTGGATACTTTTAACGATAATCGCACCTGCTATTTATTTGGGACCAACTCCCTGGGGACCCAGTTCGATGGAAAAGTAGCTGATAACGGGCGTTCTCAGGACACCAGCTGGGATGCAGCGTGGCAATCGGCAGCAAAACGGACAGAGGATGGCTGGACAGCAGAAATAGCTATCCCCTTCTCTATTCTCAAGTTCAAAAGCGGTAAGGGAAGGATTTGGGGACTCAATATCGCCCGAGCCTATCCCCGGACCCGAGAGTCAAGCTTCTGGGTTGGCCCTATGGAGGATCCGTATCGGGTATCTCAGTTTGGCAAGTTGGTGAACCTGGAGCTCCACTCCCAAGGTCGGCGGTACACCATTATGCCCTACGCTATATCGCAGTTCCAGGCCGAAAAAAAACCGGAGGGGAAAGCGGGGGTTGACTTCCGCTATCGCCTTACCAGCAATATGGGAGCGGATATAACCATCAATCCTGACTTTGCCACTGTAGAAGCCGATGTGGAGCAAATTAATCTCACCCGCTTCGAGCTCCGCATTCCCGAGAAGCGCCCCTTCTTCCTGGAGGGTTCGGAATATTTCAGAACCAGAATCAGCCAGTTCTACTCCCGCCGCATCGGTGATATTCCCTGGGGTGCAAAGGTGACCGGCAAAGTCAGTGGCTGGAATATAGCCCTTATAAATGCTCAGTCAGATCCCGCTTCCACCGGAGCTATTCCCGTCAGCGAAGACAAGAAGGCACTCTACAGCGTTTTCCGCACTCAGAGGGATATATTGGGGAATTCTAATGTCGGTCTTATCTTTGCCAACAGAAGCTATCAGGGAGAGAATAAAGGGTCAGTAGGAATGGATACCACCCTCTTCTTTACCCGAACCCTGGGGATGACCGCCCAGGTTGTCAAAAGCTACGGTCCCGTCAAGGATGGAACCTGGGCCTGGTTGCTTCGTCCATCATACGATAGTGCCACCGGACACTTCCATGTCCGCTACTCCCACTGGGGAGAAGGTCTGATGGAGAATATGAACGCCATCGCCTTCATCCGCGATGATGACCGCCGCGAGGTGGATTCCCGCCTTGTCAAAACCTTCTGGTTAAAAAAAGGTGGATTCGAGCGCATCGAGTTTGACACAAATTACAACCAATACTGGAGCCAGAAAGGGGTCCTGAGGAGTTGGGAATCGGATTCGGAGCTATCCATCACACTGATGAACAAGTGGGAGCTGGAGCTGGAGCATAACGAGGAATTCAAGCGCTATGAAAAAGACTTCCGCAACCGAGAAACAGACCTGAGTATTGGATATGATACCCGCACCGGGAGGTCTTTCAATATAAGCTATGGAATAGGAAGAAATTATGACAATGACATGAAGCTTCTGGAGGGGGAAGTGCAGTTTAAAGTCAGCGATGCCTGGAATGTTCAATATGGCTTAACCAAGCTCTGGATGACCCCTGACCTTGAGAATGAAAGCACCTGGATTCATGTCATTCGTTCAAACTACTACTTTAACAAAGACCTCTTCCTCAAGCTTTTCTTTCAGACAAACACGGTTATTGATAAGAAAAATGTTCAGGCTCTCTTCGTATGGCGATTTCTTCCCCCCTTTGGCTCACTGCAGATCGCCTATCAGAGAGGGACCTCAAGATTCGGCACCAAATCAGACCAAGGAAACACGCTCTTTACCAAGCTCGCCTGGGTGTTTTAAAGGCCTAAAGGATAATAGTCCTTTTTTGCCTAATTTCATCACTGCTTATCTCTAAATCCCCTTTGCCTCACCTTTTTACCCTCTCCTTCTCTACTGCCAGAGCAAAGGGGATGATTTCTCTTATTGCTTCTCAAATTGCTCTCTGACAATAAGCTCATCTAAGTCTTTTTTCGGGGGCATAGTGGGCCATTGTTTGGGGCGACCCAGGGGGGTGGCGCAGATTAATGCCAGATTTGCTGGCGCCTGGACAAAATCCTGGACCTTTTCTTCGGGAAAGAAGGTGGTGGAAAAGACCGTTCCACAGCCCAGGGCTCGGGCTGCCAGCATCAGGTTCTCCACTGCCAAGCATCCATCATACATCGCTAACTCGGGATAAACCGAGGTATCGACAAAGATAAAGATAAACACCGGTGCGGTCATCAGCCTTTGTATGTATTGCCTGCCCCTCTCCAGCGCATTTTTCTCTTGCTCTGGCGGCAGATTCCTCTTTTTCACCGAATCTGCCCACCATGAGCGCCTGATGAAGTCTCTGCAAATTCTCTTTTTCCTTTATGATTAAGAACCTCCACGGCTGAACATTCCCCGCCGTGGGGGCATAGTGCGCCATATCAAGAATGAGCCGAATGTCTTCCTCAGGAACAGGAGCGCTGTCATACTCCCGCACCGAACGGCGATGGCGGATGACATCAAAGATAGATTCTAATTTCTCTTTCTTTATCTGACGCTCAACTATCGTAGCCTCTCTTTTATACCACCTTACACTCGAGATGGGGGAAAAAGCAACCAGCCATATGCTCGCCGCCACACAGCAGACCAAAACACGCCGACTTATGGGAAGAAACTCCCTATGTTTGGCAAATCCCATTGATACCTCCTGATAAGGAATGATCTTAATTAATCACAATGTCCGAGGAAAGAAAAAGGCATTTAATGCAACCTTTCGGGATTGCTTAAAATTTATCTCGCCTTTTCATTTCTATTTGAGCCATATATTGTTATTCTTTTTCTATGTTATTTCCTAAATTAAACTTTTTAATTCTATCATATTTCCTTTTCATAGGCCATAAGAGTCGATTTATCTTACTTAAATGTTAAACGTGTAGGTATATTTCAAAAGTACTGTGCGGTTGCCGGTAAAAGGAAGAACGGGATCCTCCCGGTACCGGTTGGTATTAAGTCCTTCGTTGTAAACAAGATAGAGGTCGATGCCCTCACGTGGGTTGTAGCGAAGCCGGATATTGGCGATGACCGCATCGATAGCGCTGTTATATTGGATAAAGGCAGTGGCTGAAAACTTAGTGTTCAGCATATATAAGACACGCAATAGTCCGATGTGGGCGGTAAAATGCTGTTCACGGTTGGGAAAGGTGACCTGGTTGAACTGGTAGGTGCCGCTCAATTCGAGAGAGGAGGAGATGCTCCACCGCGGAGTCAAACCGAGGGATACCCGCCAACCATCATAGAAGGAACCAGCATCAAGGTTGACACTTGTGGAAATGGGTTTGCCCGGGGGAGTTTTGAATACACCGTTCAGACCATAGAATGTGTACTTGCCCTCCGGCACTTCAGCGTCATCTGATAACGAAAAGGTCTCCGGAACATTTTCGTAGGAAATTTTGGGAGTAATACTACCCATATATCCTGACTTGGTTTCAAAATTATAGCCCGGGCCAATCTCGGCGGATTCGATGGCTCCATCGGCGTTTCTAACAAAAAGAAAACTGCTCAGAAAAACTCGGTGAGTGAACAAAGGGGACTTCTCACCTGGAAGCCATCCATAGAACAATCCGCTGGCCAGCCGTGAATAATTTTCGCGCAGCTCGAATCCAATTCCAGGGTTATAATCGGAGCCAGAGCGAGCGTAACTCAAGCCGTAGCCCAGGCCTTTGATGGTTCGCCGTTGCCAAAACACGCGTATTCGTGCGGGATTGAGGGAGAGCGGATTGTTCTTCTGTCCGTTCTCGAAGGTCTGTGCCCATTTCATGGTCAGGTAGTCATCCCCGAAGAGGCGCAAGATACCATCCAGACCGTAGGCTATGTTGTAAGTCCCATCCATCCCCATCCTGGTAGTTGAAATGGCGCCGATATACGAATAGGGATTGAAGACTTGCCGGCGTATGCGGAATACCCCAAAATTTTCTGAGGGGAGCTCCTCAATGGGAGCTGTTTGCATACTGAGAAACCCTAAATCCCAGGGTCCCACTCGTCCCACCAGACGGGCTCCTCCGTAAATCCGTACAGGTTTTCCTTCGTAAATACCAATCCGGCGGCTGTAAAAAAGGCGATTCGGTTCGCTTGTTTCAAAGTTGAAATCGAAATTACTTGAGCGCTCCTGAAAGAACAGCCTTTTCTCTGGAAAGAAGAGCGAGAAACGTGTTAAGTTTATCTGTTGGTCATCTGCTTCTACCTGGGCAAAGTCGGTATTCAGGGTCACATCGAGGGTGAGATTACTTGTCAGTCCATACTTAACATCTAATCCCACCTCATGCGCGAGATTCTCAACTCGTTGATAGGCTGTTTCATTATCATTGAGCTCAAAGGACTGCCCAAACCCACCAAGTAAATAGGGAGCAATGTAAAGAGGTTTACGACTATAAAGACCTTCGAACACCACTTCCTGGGCCTGTGAAGGTTTAAAGATGCTAAAAAATCCCCAATTTGGAGGGATTGCAGGAAAAATCACCCATTCTGCCTTGCGGGCTATACATCTCCAGCTTATGATGCTCATGACCACGCGGCCGTTTATGTCCTGAAAGCGAAGGCTGGAAAAGGGTATACGGAATTCTGCAAACCAGCCTTCATCATTTCGTGATGTGGCCACATCCCAGAAAGTATTCCAGCTTACGTTCATAGGATTTTCACCCTGGGCATCGTTAAAAAACGCTGCATCCCAGCGCAGGCCAGCCGGCGTCGTGAAAAATGCTAAGGCATTCTCGTTATCGTTGAAGGAGTCGATAATAATGCCAAACCACTCACTGCTTGGATCCCCCGAGTCTCGCTGCTTGGAGTTTGATTGAATTTTTGTAGGCTCGCTGTCAAAGAGCCGACCGGCAACATAGAGGAAATCATCATCATAAGCCACCAGAATTTCTGTTCGCTCTGAAGGCTGGTTACCGAAATTAGGCCTATGCATAATTACAGGAAGTGGTT
>NJBL01000032.1 GCA_005223145.1 bacterium (candidate division B38) B3_B38
AGCATCCTCATTTACAACGACAGCACAGGAGAGGTTTGTCCCAATTCCATCCCCGTGGGATATGACCCCGTGCGGGTGAAGGTAAATGACAACCTGGATAAGCTGTATGTCCTCTGTGGGGACAACACTATCTGGGTGGTCACCGACGACATCACCTGCAGCTCCTCCTCTGAGGCTCGTGCGACACCCCGACAGGTGACCGTTATCTCCGACCCGGGTTTCTTTTTCTCGCCTAAATCTCCCCAGTTCAAGAAGTTTGTTGACAGCCTGCCGCCAAGCCCGTTCAAGGAGCTTGCCAGTCGCCAGCGGGAAAATGCCGTTGGTCATCCATCCTCAGAGGGAAGGGACAGCATCGGAGCAGGGACCATAATTTCAGACCCCAATTTTTATGTGAGAGCACGGATAGAGATTAACAAAACCACCAATAAGGCGTATGTATTAGGCACTACAGGAGTTATGATTATCAATCCCGACGATACCTACTCCATCATCAACACCTATCCCCCATTCTCCCCCTCAAGATTGGATATTGATGAGACAAGAGACCGCATATACATATCCGGCTATGATGGCTATACTGGAAACGGTTTAGTATATGTAATGGACGGGAGCACCGATACCTTTATCGCCCAGGATTTACCTGTTCCCAGAGCGGATGAGATAGAGGTTAACGAAGTAACCAATACTGCCTACGAATGTGGACCCTATACAAACAACATACTCAGCATCATAGACGGAGCCAGCTTCGGTGTGGAGGAGCTCAATCTGGGGTGGAATGTGCGTTGCTATTCATTTACGGTGAACGAAGCCAGCAACAGAGTATACCTGAGCAATATGTATCGCCCCTATCCAGATAAAATGTTTACCACGCCCATGGTCATTGTAGATGGGAGCAGCAAGACGATAATTCCCAATAGCCTCCAGCACGCGGCAAGGCTGATGAAAGCCAGCGATTCCCAGAGGTTGATTTATGGCGCCGGCGGTGATAACAGGTTCTTTATCATTGATGATGCCGTTGATGAAAGCAGTATCAGCTTATCCTCGGTGCCCCTGGGAAACATCCCCGACGTTTTTGTCGTATGTGAAACTACTAATACCGCCTTTGTGCTCAACTACGGCTCGGGCACTATGTCCATTGTGGATACCCTGGCCAAGTGTGCTATTGCCGTGGGGCAGGGACCGGACTCCGGCTCCTGGGTGAGGAATTTCAACTCCGACGGCACTTTGAATGGTGCTTTTAAAGCCTTTGGTGCTGACAATGTTACCGGAGAGCTCAGCATCGCCAGAGGGGATGTGGACGGAGATGGGGTTTCGGAGATTGTGGTCGGGCAGAGGGGCTCAAACTCCTGGGTCAAGGTCTTTGAAGCCGATGGGACATCTCTATGGAGCTTCAAAGCCTTCGGAGCCGGCAACCCCTCTGGAAAGGTGAATGTGGGAGTGGGTGATGTGGATCAGGACGGGGACTATGAAATTATCTGTGGTCAGGGTCCAGGAGGAAAATCCTGGGTTAAGGTGTTTGAATTCGGAAACCCTGCCGGCGTGTGGTCGTTTAAATCCTTCGGCGCTGCCAACACCAATGGTGAGGTGCTGGTAGATGGAGGGCAGATTACCGGAGGCAGTGTGGGACAGATTATAGTAGGGACGGGGCACGGCGGCACTTCGTATGTGAAGATATTTGATTTTGGCTCCCTAACCCTGGTCTCTGGCTTTAAGGCGTTTGGTGCGGCCAATGGCAGCGGAGGGGTAGATGTGGCGACGTGCGATGTGGATGGAGATATGCTGGATGAGGTCATTGTGGGTCAGGGTGGACCCGGAGCCGGCGAGCTGGCAGCTCAGTCCTACTTCAAGGTCTTTGAGGCTGATGGAAGTATACTGTGGAGCTGCAAAGCCTTTGGTACGGAAAATGCCGATGGACACATCACCGTCTCCGGGGATTATTTAGGCTACATCATAGTTGGCGAGGGTCCCAGCAGCACCTCTGAGTCCTGGGTAAAGGTCTATCGGTTCCTGGAGTCCACCCCGGTGGTCAGCTTCCAAGCCTTCACCACCGGCAATAATCAGGGTGGGGTGGATGTAGCTGGAGAGAGGTAGGCTTTTAGCAACGATAATCTGAGCGCGGAAGCATTCAACCTACTGGCTATGGAAGGAGCTTTTTTAACCCTTTTGAGCGGAAAAGAGGAGATTTATTGGCAAAATAGCTCTCAGATGTAGTAAAATGTGTAGATACAACTGAACAATTTCTGGGTGATGAACTCAATGTTGGTGTTAATTATGGCCGGCGGTGAGGGGACCAGGTTCTGGCCCTGCAGCCGTGCCGATTGTCCCAAGCAGTTTCTCAATATAACTGGCTCCCGCACCCTCCTTCAGGAGACCGCACACAGGGTTTTGTCTCTGGTGGGGTATGAGAGGATATTTCTGGTAACCGGGCGCCGCTATTATGATAAGGTGAGGGAGCAACTGCCGGAGCTTGAACCCTCTCACATAATCCTCGAGCCGGAAATGAGAAACACCGCTCCTTGCATCGGGCTGGCAGCGATTTACCTGCGGCAGATTGCCCCCGATGAGACCATGGCCGTGCTTCCTGCCGACCACATCATAACCGACCAGAAAGAGTTCCTCCGTGCCCTATCGGCAGCCGACCTTATGGCTCGGAAGCACAGCTCGCTGATAACCTTCGGCATCGTCCCCACCTATCCCGCTAGCGGCTACGGCTATATCCATCGTGGTCAGATAAAGGAGGCGGTGGAGGGGATAGAGGTTTTTGAGGTGGAGGAGTTTGTGGAGAAGCCATCCCAGAACGTAGCCGAGGACTACCTCAGAAGCGGCAATTACTTGTGGAACAGCGGGATGTTTGTCTGGAAGATAAGCACCATTATAGGGATGTTTGAGCGCTTTATGCCAGAGCTTTATCGGGGACTGGAGGAGCTCTCCCCCCTTCTGTCCACCCCGGCGGCAGAGGATAAAATAACGCAGCTTTATTCTGCGGTGGCTCCCATCTCTATAGACTACGCAATCATGGAAAAGGCGCCGCAGGTTCTGTGCGTTAAGGGGAGCTTCGGCTGGGACGACCTGGGAAGCTGGAGTTCTTTGGGTGAGCTGCTGCCGGGGGATGAGGCGGGAAACCGCTCTCAGGGTGAGTTCGTCCAGAGGGATTGCCGGGATAATATAATTTACAGCCCCCACAAGCCGGTAGCAGCTATTGGAGTTGACAATCTGGTGGTGGTGGAGACCGACGATGTGCTACTTATTTGCCATAAGGAGCGTGCTCAGGAGGTGAGGGAGCTCATCCAGAAATTGAAAGAGGAGGGGAAAAAGGAGCTTCTATGAAAAAGGAGCGAGATAGAAAAAATCCTCAGCTATGGATGAGGGGAGGATAGAGAGATGAAGTTAAAGGAATACAACTGGAAGGAGAATCCCCTGGTTACCATTGCTATAGTGGTGGCTGCCATTTGGGGTATCTCAATAATTTTCAAGATGATACTTCTCGGTTTTCAGGGACCCGATGCCTACTGGATGGTGGCTGCTGCTGCCTTCATTGGGATTGGTCTCCTGCAGCTCAGCGGGATTCTTAACAAATTTCTCGCCGGAACTTGCTATATCGGACTGGTCTTCTTCGGTATGCTTATCTCTATCTCTGTCAGCGGCGCTATGTTTTTCAGCTACCTGCTGGAAATCATCTTCTTCCTTATCATGCTCTTCCTGTTTGCCATTCTTTACCTGAAAGGGATAGAGAAGGCGCCCACCATGCTTAAGACCTTCTGCGGGATATATCTGTTTCTGATGATACTGCCTATTTCAGCGGGGAGGATACCCTTGCAGCGGCTATTTTACTGGAACTTCAAGAGCTATTCCCCGGAAGTCTTCCTCTACTGGATACCGCTGCTGATAAGCCTTTGGATTGTGGTAAGCTCGGTTTTAATGAATCTGGGGAAGTTGCCCGAGAAAATAAAGGAGAAGAGCACCTATCAGATCGCCTTTATCTGCGGCGTGGTCTATCTCATCTACCACTTCTTCCGTGAGATTCTTCACCAGTGGGGTTATTATGGCGGGCTGAGGGGTTTTTTGGGATCCCTCTTCTACCTTATCTTCATCTACTCCATATGTCTGGCGGTATGTATCGGTGTGCTGGAACTCATCGAATCAAGGAAGGGGAAGATTGAGCTGGCGGAAAAGAAAGGCTAATTATTTCTTCTCCTCCCGGGCTTTTTTAGCTGCTTCAATAATCTTATCTGCCAGTTGATGGGGGACCTCAGCGTAGTGAGAAAACTCCATCTGGTAGGAGCCCCTACCACCGGTCAAGGAGTTGAGGTCAGAGTCGTAGGTGAGCATCTCAGCCATAGGAACCTGAGTTCTGATAGCCTGCATATCGCCACGGGGGTCCACCCCTTGCACTTTACCCCGCCGAGTATTTAAATCCCCTATCAAGTCCCCCATATGCTCATTGGGGGCAATGATTTCCACATTCATTATCGGCTCCAGAAGGACTGGTTTAGCTTGTTCCATGGCTCTCTTGAAGGCTAACGAGCCCGCTATTTTGAAAGCCAGCTCCGAGGAGTCAACCGTATGAAAGGAGCCGTCGTATAATATAACTCGGAAGTCTACTACCGGATAGCCTGCCACCACCCCCGATTGCCGTGCCTCCAGTATCCCTTTCTCCACTGCCGGGATGAAGTTTCTGGGGATGGCCCCGCCCACGATTTTGTTCACAAACTCAAATTCTGCTCCCCTCTCCAGGGGCAGCATCTCTATCCAGCAATCGCCATACTGACCTCGTCCCCCGGTCTGCTTCTTGTATTTTCCCTGGGCTTTGGAGGTGGTGCTGACTGTCTCCCGGTAAGGGACCTTTGGCTGTTTGAGGGTGACCTCCACCCCGTATCTGCGCTTCAGTCTGCTCATGGTCACCTCTACATGAAGCTGCCCTGTGCCTAAGACCAACAGCTCTTTGGTCTGGGGGTCCATATCTATCTTAAGGGTGGGGTCTTCTTCTGTTAACTTTGCCAGGGATGAGCTCATCTTATCCTCATCGGCGCGGGATTTCGGCTCCACGGCGAAGGAGATGCTGGGCATCGCGAATTTCAATGGTGGATAAACGATGGGGGCTGACTTATCGGTGAGGGTGTCGTTAGTGGCTGTCTCTTTCAGCTTGGTGACCGAAGCCAACTCTCCGGCGCAGACCTCGGTCACCGGGGTGGGTGTCTTCCCCTGGAGGAGGGAGATGGAGCCTATACGCTCGTTTGTCCCTTTGGAGGCGTTGAAAACGGTGGAATCCGATTTCAAACAACCCGAATAGACCCGGAAGAGGGATATTTTCCCAGCGTAGGGGTCGGCTATGGTTTTGAAGACAAAAGCCGAGCAGGGCTCTTTCACTGAAGGTTGGCGCGTTATTTCGGAGTTGTCGCTGGGGTTTATCCCCTTGACCTCCCCTATATCAGCCGGCGAGGGGAGATAGTCGATCACCGCTTCAAGCAGAGGTATAGTCCCAATGTTCTGGGTACTCGAACAGCAGAGCACAGGAAATATCTTCCTTGCCAGAACTCCCGCCCTTAGACCCTGGATGCATTCCTCGTCGGTCAGGCTTCCTGCCTCAAAGAACTTCTCCAGTAGCTCGTCGTTCATCTCCGCTACCATCTCCACCAGATATTCCCGGTTTTTCTGCGCCTCTTTTTGGTACTCCGCTGGAATCTCCTCTTCCACTAATTTGCCCTTGCTGTCCCCTTTGTAGCGGTAAGCTTTGAGCTTGATGAGGTCGATGACCCCCTGGAAGTCTTTCTCTTCGCCGAGAGGCATCTGTAAGGGAACTGCCTGACGACCGAAGCGGTTGTTGATAGACTTAATGGTGCGGGAGAAGCTTGCCCGGTCGCGGTCCATCTTGTTGATTACCAGAAGGCGGGGAATATCGAACTCATTGCAGAAGTGCCATACTTTTTCTGTCTGCACCTCCACTCCCGAAACTCCACAGACTACCACCACACCGCTGTCCACTACTCGCAGTGAGGCTTTGGCATCGAAGATAAACACCCCGTAACCAGGGGTGTCCATGATGTTCAGCTTGTGATTATGCCATTCGGAGTAGCAGAGGGCGGAGTCGATGGTGATCTTCCGCTCTATCTCCTCTTCATCGTAGTCGGTAACCGTGTTTTCTTCCTCCACTTTTCCCAGGCGGTTTACCATTCCGGTAGAGAAGAGGATGGCCGAGACCAGGGAGGTCTTTCCGACATCGCCATGCCCTACAACCGCTATGTTTCTAATGTGTTGAGTTTCGTAAGTTTTCGCCATTCTGAACCTTTCCTCCCATATAAAATTTTCTCATTATAATACCATAGATAGCCTTTCTTCACAATAGAAAATTGCTGACCCTTACCCCGTAAAGGAGAGTTAAAGGTTATTTCTTTAAGACTTTTAGCAAGTGTGCCATATCCTCAGGAAGGGGAGCAAAATATTCTACAGTCTGATGGGTGACGGGATGGGTGAAGCTGAGCCGGGAGGCATGGAGGGCAGGACGCTTGAATCTTTTTACCGCCTCTCGTTTCTCCTGGTGCTGAATGCCCCGCCACTGGGAGCTTCCGTACAGGCTATCCCCCACCACCGGGTGGTGGATGTGGGCGAGATGGACTCTGATCTGGTGGGTTCTTCCGGTGAGGGGATGGACTTCCAGCAGGGTGAAGCCGGGCAGCCTCTCCACCACCTCCAATTCGGTAGTTGCCTCTCTGGCGTGTTTGGTGCGGGGGGAGATTTTCTTTCGATTCACTGTATCCCTTCCGATAGGGATATCGATTAACTGCTGGTTCTCTCTCATACTTCCCCACGCCAGAGCTAAATAGAGCTTTTTTACCTGGTGGTCGTGAAACTGCTGCGATAGGTAGCGATGGCTGAGGTCGTTCTTGGCCACTACTATTAGCCCCGAAGTTCCCTTGTCGAGGCGGTGGACAATGCCGGGCCGAGGGGTTCCCCCTATGGTGGAGAGACTCTGATAGTGGTAGAGGAGGGCGTTTACTAAAGTGCCATGGTAGTTGCCCACTGCCGGGTGAACCACCATTCCGGGGGGCTTGTTCACCACCAGCAGGTGCTCATCCTCGTAGATAATATCAAGGGGGATAGGCTCAGGGGTAACGGTCTGGTCGTACAACGGTGGGAAATGGGCGACTACCTTCTGCCCCACTTTCAGGCGGTAGCTGCTTTTTTTGACCTCCCCATCTACTTTCACCTCTCCCATTTTTACTATTCTCTGAATATAAGAACGGCTCAGATGAGGATGATTACAGGATAGGTAGAGGTCGAGGCGGATATTTTGGTCCGCCTCGGTTACCACCAGGGTTTTCTCTTCCCCTTTTTTGGTCATATTTTTCTACTTATTAATCAATTGGATATCGACAGAGTTAATTATAGCACACACACCATCTTATGCCCAGAGATGGGTTTTTTAAATCATAATTGACATTGACAAAGGATAAGTCCTATCAGATAATAATAAAATTATCATAATCATTTTGCTCATTTGTCAACTACGCATGTTTAAGTGAAAGGGGAAGGGATATGGAGCAGTTAGTTGAGTGGACTACCAGAATCAATGCCAATGCCTGGGGGCCTTGGATGATAGCCCTCCTTCTGGGCACCGGCGTCTGGCTCACCATAAGGACAAGATTTGTTCAGCTCAGGAGACTCCTATTTGCTTTACGTCTGCTTAGACAAGGGGCGCTGCGTCGGGACCAGTCGGAGAAGGATGTGGGGGACATATCCCCCTTTCAGGCGTTAACCACCGCCCTGGCTGCTACGGTCGGCAATGGCAACATCGCTGGGGTAGCCACTGCTATCTACTGGGGGGGACCAGGAGCACCTCTGTGGATGTGGATTTCTGCCCTTTTCGGTATGAGCACCAAATATGCCGAGGGGCTGCTGAGTGTCCGCTACCGAAGGGTAGCCGAGGATGGGACCATGGCGGGAGGTCCTATGTATTATATGGAAGATGGGCTCTCCAACAGGAAGTTAGGAAGGACTCTGGGGCTGATCTTCGGCATTGCCGGCAGCTTAACCGCCCTTTTCGGCACAGGGAATATGATGCAGTCTAACTCCCTCGCTTTAGCCCTCAATAGCCAGTTCCATATCCCTTTCTGGCTCACGGGTGTTGCCATCACCGCGCTGGTAAGTTTAGTAATTATCGGGGGGATTAAGCGGATCGGAGCGGTAGCTGAGCGGCTGGTTCCCACTATGGTCGTTCTTTATATTGTGGGAGCTTTGTTTGTTATCTTTTACAATTATAATCTTATCCCTTATGCTGTTGCTTTGGTTTTCAAGAGCGCCTTCACCGGTCAGGCAGCCATCGGGGGGTTCATCGGGGCTGGGGTCCGGGAAGCTGTCCGTCGTGGTGTCAGCAAGGGACTCCTCTCTAACGAGGCAGGATTAGGGAGCGCTGCCATAGCTCATGGGGCAGCCCGAGCCAGAGACCCTATACGTCAGGGCTCCATCGCCATGATGGGAACCTTTATTGATACCATCATTGTATGCTCCATGACCGCGCTGGTGATAATTGTGAGCGGTCAATGGAACAGCGGGCTGGACAGCACCGCATTGACCGTCTCCGCCTTCAATACCGCCATCCCCTTTGGGGGGGCGATTGTGGCTCTGGGCTCCGCCCTGTTTGGCTTCACCACGCTTATCGGCTGGTATTATTATGGAGAGCAGTGCCTGGAGTATCTGTTTGGTTTGAAAATTACTAAAGGCTATCGTATTGTTTATGTGACTCTTACCTTCATCGGCTCCATACTGCAGGCAGAAAACCTGATAATTGTATGGAATGTAGGGGAGATCTCTCTTGTCTTTATGGCGGTGCCCAACCTGATAGGTATCCTCCTGCTCAGTGGTGTGGTAGCCAAAATGACCGAGGAGTATTTCAAGAAGGGTAAGGATAAGGAAATTACATAAATCTACCAAATGCCACCCGCAGGCTCAGGAAAGGGGTTGCTTTCTCCTGAGGTAAAGGAGCATAACTATAGAAAGAGGAATGACGAGAAGGGCAATAAACTGAGAGGTGGACAGAAGCCCCTGGAAGAGAGAGCCGCGGTAATCCCCCCTGAAAAATTCTATAACAAACCTGGTTATTGAGTATAATAAAATATAAGACCAGAAGAGCTCACCCTCAAAGGTCTTTTTCCGCCGGAGAATAATGAGCACGGCAAGCAAGGCGAATCCAGCAAGAGAATGGTAGAGCTGGGTCGGATGCAGAGAGATGTTCAAAGGCACCCCCACCCGCTGATGGGCGTAAGGGTCGGTAAAAACAACTCCTGCAAAGGAGATTGTCGGCTTGCCATAGCAACAGCCCGTCATAAAGCAAGCCCATCTGCCAATCCCCTGCCCCAGAGCGATGTAAGGGGCTAAGATATCCGCCACTTTCCACACCGGCAAGCCCCATCTTTTCAAGCTCCATATCCCCACCAATATAGCAGTCAGCAAACCTCCGTAGAAAACTCCCCCGAGGCGGAGACTGGTGAGGAGTTCCTTTGGATACTCAAGATAGTAATCGATATTTACCAGGATGAGCAGGACTTTCGCCCCTATCAGGGCGGATATTATTATCACCAGCCCCAGGTCTAATATTCTGGCGGGGGGAATCCCCTCCTTTTTAGCCTGTCTCATGGCAAGCAGAATGGCGATGATGAAAGCTGCAACTAAGATGACACCGTAGGTGTGCTGGGTATAAGGTCCTATTTTAAACAAGCGGGGAAACATGCCTTTTCTTCCTTAAAGGGTGCCTGTGGCTTTACCTTCTGCTCGGGGCTTGAAGGTGGTGATGATGAGCATGGCCACACCCGTGCATATAGCAACATCAGCGAAGTTAAAGGACGGCCAGTGGAGGCGGCGCCAATGGAGGTCAATAAAATCTATCACGAAGCCCAATCTCAGGCGGTCGGCGAAATTGCCCACCGCTCCTCCAAAGATAAGGGATAGACCGAAGCGAGCCCATCTTTCCTTCAGGGGCAATTTTATGGAAAAGTAGATAATGATAATAAGAGCTATAATTGACAGAGATGAGAATATCAATGGCTTCAACGGTGATTCCGAGGTAGCAAAGATGCCAAAAGCCCCACCTCGGTTCTCCACATAAGTTATGTTTAGGAGGTGAGGGATTACATCTATCTGACGGTAGCGCCCTATATAACTATGGATCAGATACTTGCTCCCCTGATCCAACAGTAATATTAGAGCTACAATAAGACCCCAAAGTGCCTTTTCCCTGTGCTTATTCATCAGAATATTAGAGGTGGGGTAAAATTTCCTTCACCACGCTCACGCAGCGGCGGCAGAGGATAGGAAATTGCCGGTTATCACCCACCGATGGCGAATAGTTCCAGCACCGCTCACACTTATCCCCCTCAGCCTTCTTCACTCTAATGCTTAACCCCTCTATCTCCGTGGAGTGGTATGGCTCGCCCCCTTCTCCATCGCCGAGCTCTACGGCGGAGACGATGAGTATCTCGGGGAGCTGTTTTAGATATTGGTCGATTAAACCTCTCCACCCCTCGGGAAGGGAAAGGATGACCCTGGCATCCAGAGAGTGCCCAATAAGCTTGTTATTGCGGGCGATTTCCAGAGCTTTATATACCTCCTGACGGAGGGCTATCAGTCGCTCCCAGCGGGAGATGAGCTCTTGGTCGATTCTCTCCAGCTGGGGCTCGGGGAAGGCCGACAGGTGGACACTCTCGGGTTTGCCTTCTCCGGATGGGATGAACTGCCAGACTTCCTCAGCAGTAAAGGAGAGGATGGGGGCCATAAGCCGGGCTAACCCATCAATTATCAGATAAAGAACAGTCTGGGCTGAGCGGCGTCCGGGGGAGTCGGGGGCGGAGGTGTAAAGTCTGTCTTTCAGGATATCGAGATAGAAGGAGCTCATTTGCACCGCAGAGAAGTTGTTAATGGAGTGGTAGACGGTATGAAATTCGTAAGAATCATAAGCCTTGATAATTCTGTCGGTGAGCTGATAGAAGCGAAACAGCGCCCAGCGGTCCAGCTCGCTGAGCTCTTCCAGAGGTAGGAGGTGGGATTGGGGGTCAAAGTCGTAAAGGTTACTCAGGATGAAGCGGCAGGTGTTTCGTATCTTGCGATACGATTCGGCAATGCGAGCTATAATCTCGTGGGATATGCGCATATCCTCCCGGTAGTCCATCATAGAAACCCATAACCTCAGGATTTCAGCCCCATACTGGTCAATGATCTCATCGGGTTCAATGTAGTTCCCCAGGGACTTGGACATCTTTTTCCCCTCCCCATCGACGAAGAACCCGTGGGTTATTACTGTCCGATAAGGGGCTTGTCCCCGGGACTGAACTGCGATGAGGAGGGAACTCTGGAACCAGCCCCGATACTGGTCGCTCCCCTCCAGATAAAGTTCGCAGGGCCAGGGGAGGTCGGAGCGATGCCCCAGTACTGCTTCGTGGCTGGCACCCGATTCAAACCAGACATCGAGAATATCTTTCTCCTTGGAGAAAGTGCTCCCCCCGCAGTGAGGGCAGGTGGTGCCGGGGGGGAGAAGCTCATGGGCTTCTTTGATGAACCAGGCATTTGAACCTTCACGGGAGAAAATGTCTGCCGCCCAATTGGTTACCCTGCTGTCCATTAAAGGTTGATGGCACTTTTGGCAGTAGAATATGGTGATGGGAACCCCCCAGGCGCGCTGTCTTGAGATGCACCAATCGGGTCGGCTGGCCACCATACTGGCAATCCGTTGCTCGCCCCAGGCAGGGAGCCAGTTGGCTTTCCTGATCTCCTCGAGAGTCTTCTGCCGAAGTTGATTGGTCTCCAGAGAGATAAACCACTGGGCGGTAGCCCTGAAGATGACCGGGTTTTTGCACCGCCAACAGTGGGGATAAGAGTGGGCAACCGTTTGCCGGAACAATAGCACACCCAGGCGCTCCATCAGATCGCAGATGGGTCCATTGGCTTCGAAGACCTCCATTCCGGCAAAATACTCCACCTTCTCTATGAACCGTCCGTCATCTCCTACCGGGTTATAAACCTCCAGTCCATATTTGCCCGATACCAGGAAGTCCTCCAGCCCATGCCCCGGAGCGGTATGGACACAGCCGGTCCCCTGCTCAAGGGTAACATGGTCTGCTAATATTATCAGCGAATCTCGCTGGATAAAGGGATGTCGGCAGTGGAGCCCTTCCAACAGCTCCCCCTTGAAGGTCTCCAGTATCTTGTAATCCTTCCACCGGCATCTGGCGGCGGTCTCCTCCAGCAGTCCGTGGGCTACAATAAAAACATCCTCTCCCACCTCCACTGCCACATAGCTTAGGGCGGGGTGGAGGGCTACTGCCAGGTTGGCAGGAAGGGTCCAGGGGGTGGTTGTCCATATGAGCAGGTATAACCGCTTACCCGACAGGGAGGGGAGTTTTTGGCTGATGTCCGATTTCAGGGGGAAGGCGACATAGATGGAAGGGGATTCATGTTCCATATACTCCACCTCCGCCTCTGCCAAAGCGGTGCGGCAGTGGATGCACCAGTGAACTGGCTTATACCCTCTATACACATTCCCCTTTTCTAAGAATTTTCCAAACTGGTTGACAATGGTAGCTTCGTAGGAGGGGTGAAGGGTTAGATAGGGCTTCTCCCATTCGCCCAATACACCCAACCGTTTGAATTCGTCCCGCTGGACGGCGACATATTTTTCGCCAAACTGACGGCATTCCTCCCGGATTTCCACCTTGGTCATACCCTTTTTCTTATCTCCGAGGATTTTATCCACCTGGTGCTCGATAGGTAACCCATGGCAGTCCCACCCCGGGAGATAGGGGGAGTTGTACCCCATCATGGTTTTTGATTTCACCACAAGGTCCTTCAGTATCTTATTGAGGGCGGTTCCCAGGTGGATTCTCCCATTAGCGTAAGGTGGTCCATCATGGAGGACAAAGAGTTTGCCCCCTTGGCGTAACTTTCTTATTTTCTGATAGAGCTTCCCCTTCTCCCATTGCTCAATGAAGTGAGGCTCCCGCTGAGGGAGGTCCCCCTTCATTTTAAAGTCGGTCTTGGGCAGATTGAGGGTGGAGCGGATGTCCATCTGTTTAGCCATTTTTTATCTTTACCGATCGCCCTGCTTACCAATAAATTAAAATCCCTTAATAGATTCAATAATTTATCATTTTGCATAAGGTTTTGTCAAGGGGAAAATCCCCCTTACCGAGCGCAAGGGGAGCTGAGGAATAATTGGTCTTGGAGAGAAAGAATAGCTCCCCCGGCATAATATTGACAAAGGAGGTTAGTATGTTAAAATTTAGAAAAAGAGGAATACCCAGTGACCTTTAATGGCTCTTTCCGGCCATCCATCAAGCGGGAGAGGAGAAATCTTTTCTTTGCTCTGGCTATCACCGCCTCGGTGATGGTAGCTGAGGCAGTAGGGGGGTGGCTGTCTCACAGCCTGGCGCTTTTGTCTGATGCCGGACATATGTTGGTAGATGTTATGGCTATATCCCTTGCCTGGTTTGCTTTCCGGCTCTCTTCCAGGCCGGCAACTCCTAAAAGGAGTTATGGATATTACCGGGCAGAGATCCTGGCTGCCCTGTTTAATGGGATGGTTCTGATGCTGGTCTCCTTCTATATTTTTTATCAAGCCTATCACAGGTTATCTTCCCCACCCCAGATAAAACCTGTCTCTATGCTGCTTGTAGCTACCATAGGGTTGGCTGCCAATCTCAGCGGCATATGGCTTCTATCTGGTTCCCGTCAATCCCTTAATATCAAAGGAGCTTATTTCCATATGCTGGGCGACACCATCTCCTCTTTAGGGGTAATCGGGGCGGGGTTGATAATACTGTTGACTGGATGGGTGATGGTAGACCCCATTGTCAGTATCGGTATTGGGGGTATTATCTTGGTGGGCGCTTACAGACTGATGAAGGAGGCGGTTGATATACTAATGGAATCAACCCCCAAGGGAATAGAGTTGTTAGAGGTGCTTCGGGCAATCTCAGCAGTAGAAGGGGTTAGGGAGGTTCACGACCTCCATATCTGGACCATAACCTCGGGGATGCCCTCCCTGAGTGCCCACCTCACCATGCGAGAGAGCTGCTCCCAGACCCCGGAGAGGGTGATGCTCGCTGTGCGGAGGCTGTTAAAGGAGAGGTTCGGCATTGAACACACCACCCTTCAACTGGAGCCTCCCTCCCTCAGCTGTACAGTGCAGGAGGAGGAACATAATAAAGAAATCTAAATGAGGGAAATGGGCTTATAGTTCGCTTGTTTGGGAAAACCATTAGGTGAGGAAGAGGGTTTCGCCATTTGGCGAGGGTTTTCTTCAAGGGGGTGAATAATCTTGACTAAAAAGGCTGTATTATGGTATTATTCTTTAGTTTTTAAAATTAACTAATCATTGCATATGAGTAATTTCTATCGAATGGGGAGGATTTATGGTGAAGAAGTGGTCATCAGAAGATGAGAAGTTCCTAAGAGCGAACTATCCGCAGATGAGAGTTTCCCAAATAGCCCAGCAGCTGGGATTTAGCCCTAAAACTATAAGAAATAAGATAAGAGCTTCTGGGCTGGCTGACCGATTAAAGGTGTCCAAACCCCTCCCCTCTGTCCGCCCTTCTCCCCCCAAGCCCTGGGCGGAGGAGTTCTCTCGGGGAATAAAAATCCTTTATAAAAAGGAATACACCAAGGCAATAGAGAGCTTTCAGAAGATAGCGGAAGCTCACCCCCATGAGCTGACTCTGGTGGACCGCTGTCGGATTCTTATCAATCTATGCCATCAGCTCCAGAGCAGAAAGAGGTTTAAGCCCCAGGAGTTTGATGAATTTTACTATCTGGGGATCTATCATTCCAACAGGGGGGAATATGAGGAAGCACTGAAGTGCTTTCAGGAAGCCCTAATAATCCAGCCAGAAAACGAGAAGATAATATACCTCATAGCCAGCACTTATGCCCTTATAGGGGACCGCCATCAGGCTATTGAGAACCTGAAGAAGGCTATAAAATTGGAGGGGACCAACAGGATTTATGCCCGCTATGAGCCCGATTTTCAATCCCTCTATGGAGAGCCAGAGTTCAAGAAGCTGGTTTTCACCAAGGTGAAGAAATCTTAACAGGGGTATGGTAGCTATGGACGACTTCTACCCATTGATATTGGCTGCTGGCAAAGGGGTGCGAATGAGGTCTGACATTCCTAAAGTCCTTCATCCCCTGCTGGGCAAACCCATGCTCTGCTATGTAATCGAGGCGGTTAGAGCCCTCCATCCTTCCAAGATATACCTGGTGGTCAGCGATCAATCCAGCATGAGGAAGGAGGAGCTGGGAAACTACCCTCTGGAATTCATCATTCAGACTGAACCCCTGGGCACCGGTCATGCCGTATTGCAAGCCAGACACCTCCTTCAGGACAGGGAGGGAGTGCTTATGGTGATGAATGGCGATTCTCCCCTCATTACCCCCCAGACTCTGAGGGGGCTTCTCCGCTCTCATCGCAAGAGTGGAGCGATAGCCACTACGCTCACCGCTATGCTGGACGACCCCACCGGCTACGGGCGCATTATCCGGGGCTCGGATAATCGCATAGAAGCCAGCGTGGAGGAGAGGGAGGCTACTCCCAGTCAGAGGCAGAATAAGGAGGTAAACGCTGGGTTTTACTGCTTTAAAATCCCCCACATATTCCCTTATCTGGCTAAAATTGAAAGGTCGCCACATCATAAAGAATATTATCTTCCCGATGTGTTCTCTATTTTGAGGAAGGAAGGGGAAGAAGTAAACAGCTTCCCGGCAAGCTCCCCTCAGGAGGTTCTGGGAATAAACAACCGCTATCAGCTGGCGATGGTGGAGAGATTAATGCGGGAGGAATTCCTCAAAAACCTCATGATGAAAGGGGTGACTATTGTTGACCCCCATTCCACCTATATCGACTCCACGGTAAAAGTCGGAAAGGATACTGTTATCCACCCTCAGGTAGTCCTCCAGGGGTATACACGCATTGGTCCGAGATGCCAAATCCACTCCTTCTCCAAGATTTCCCATTCTTGGTTAGGCCAGGAGGTAATTATACTCAGCAACTCGGTAATCGAGAGCTCAAGAATCAGAAAGGGTGCCCGCATCGGACCCTTTGCCCGCCTCCGCCCCGAGTCCCTTATCGGTCCACAGGCGAAAATTGGCAACTTTGTGGAAGTAAAGAAGTCGGTGGTCGGAAGGGGCTCCAAAGCGAATCATCTGACCTATCTGGGGGACGCTATTATCGGTAAGAAGGTGAACATAGGAGCAGGGACTATCACCTGTAACTACGACGGCAAGAAGAAGTGGCAGACCATCATCGAGGATGGGGTGTTCATTGGAAGCAATACCGAGATTATCGCCCCTCTCACTATAAGAAAAGGGGCTTACATCGGAGCAGGCTCCACTATAACCAAGGAAGTCCCCCCGCACTCTTTGGCTATCGCTCGGGATAGGCAGGTGAACATTAAAAAGTGGGTTTTAAGAAACCGTAAGGGCAAAAAGTGATGTGCGGCATTGTAGGGTATATAGGCAAGCAGAAAGTGGTTCCCCTGCTGGTGAACGGTTTGAAGCGGCTGGAATACCGGGGCTACGATTCCGCCGGCATAGCAGTCATCGGAAAGGATGGGCTGCAGTTGCGGCGCTGTGTTGGTAAGCTGCGCAATCTGGAGGGGAGCATCCGTCTCCATCCCTTGAAGGGGGCATACGGCATCGGGCATACCCGCTGGGCTACCCATGGGCGTCCCAGCGAGGAGAATGCCCACCCCCATGTCGATTGCAAGGGAGAGACTGTGGTGGTTCATAATGGGATTATTGAGAACTATCTCGAACTCAAGAAAGAGTTAGCCAAAAAGGGGCATAAGTTCATCACCGAGACTGATACCGAGGTCATCGCCCATCTTATCGAAGACCACTTTCGGGGAAACCTGGAGGAGGCGGTCCGCGAGGGCTTTCCCCGGCTGAAGGGGGCCTATGCTCTGGCTATCATATCCACGGTCGATCCCAATAAGATAATAGCTATGAAGAACGGTCCCCCGGTGGTCATCGGCGTGGGGAAAGAAGAGTATTTCATAGCCTCTGATATACCCGCCTTCCTCCATCACACCAGAGATGTCATATTCCTCAATGATGGGGAGCTGGCGGTGGTCACCCCCGATGGAGTTCGGGTATCCACTCTTAAGGGGGATTCCGTGACCAAAAAGCCGCAGAGGATGACCTGGGACCCCATTATGGCCGAGAAAAGCGGATTCAAGCACTTTATGCTCAAAGAGATATACGAGCAGCCGAGGGCGGTGCGGGATACTATCATGGGGAGAGCTTCCCTGGATAAGGGCAGGGTGTATCTGGACCAGATTAGCATTCCGCCCGAGGAGCTCAAAAGCATAGAGAAGGTCTATATAGTTGCCTGTGGCACCTCCTGGCATGCGGCTTGTGTGGGGAAATTTATGATTGAGCAGCTGAGCAAGCTCCCTGCGGAGGTCGACTACGGTTCGGAGTTCAGATACCGCAAACCACTGGTCGGTTCTCACACCCTTACTATCGTCATCACTCAGTCGGGGGAGACTGCTGATACTCTGGCTGCTCTGCGCGAAGCCAGGAAGAAAGGCTCCAGAGTCATCACCATCTGTAATGTATTGGGCAGTATGGCCACCCGGGAGTCGGATGGGGTGGTGTATACCCATGCCGGACCGGAGATTGGCGTTGCCTCTACCAAAGCCTTCACCTCCCAGTTGACCGCACTGATTCTCCTGAGCCTTTATCTGGCTCAGGTCAGGGGGACCATCTCCCAGGATGAGTGCCGTTATTACATTGAGCAGCTCAATAAGATACCTCATAAAATAGAGCAAGTTCTCAGCAAGAACGCCGAGATAGAGAACCTCGCCCGACAGTTTTACCGTACCACCGATTTTCTCTATCTGGGTCGGGGACCCAACTACCCCATTGCTCTAGAGGGCGCTTTGAAGCTGAAGGAGATCTCCTACATCCATGCCGAGGGTTATCCGGCAGGGGAGATGAAGCATGGTCCCATTGCCCTTATCGACGGCAATATGCCAGTAGTCGCCCTGGTAGCCAAAGACCAGGTCTATGAGAAAATGATATCTAACATCGAGGAAGTGAAAGCCAGGGATGGGATAGTGATCGCCTTCGCCGAGGAGGGGGATAAGGAGATTGAGAAGAAAGCCGACCATATATTCTTCATCCCCTCCACCATCGACCTGCTGAAGCCCATCCTTCTGGCAGTGCCTCTGCAGCTACTGGCCTACCATATCGCCGTGCGCAGAGGTTGCGATGTCGACCAGCCCCGCAACCTGGCTAAAAGCGTGACGGTGGAGTGAATCGCGAAGAGATGAACCTATTTGATGATTAATGATTTATTTATATTTTCTACAAAGTCTTAGGTTGTATATTCTCAATCCGTTGTAATATCTCAGATACATATCCAAGGCTTTCATTCAACCCAGGGAAATAGGTGCTTGGGTGAGCGCATTCGTTTCGTCTGTTTAATAAGCCAATTAAGCCTTTCATTTCATTTTTGGTGCAAAGCTTTAAGTCTTTTGTTGCTTCAATAAGCTGGTATTCAGGTACTTTTTCCCTTAATTCTTCTACTGTATTAATAATCCAATTACGTCTTACTCCTTTTAGCTTTTTGAAACCATCTGATGAAATCTTTTCTTCAAGGAAATCCATAAAACCAGCCCATGCCATTACATGCGCTGCTCTAAACAGCTTATGTTCTATGCACTTAAGAGCTTGTCTAATAAGTTCATCTTGACGAATGCTGAGGGCATCTAATCGCTTATATGTATCCTCGATCAGTATTACCCTAGATATGGATGTCTCATGAACTGATAAGATATTGTGTGCTTCTCGTTCAAAAGCCTTTACCCTCTTTAAAAGCTCAAGAATCATAGTTGTACCAAATTAATTAGTCATTAGGTGTTTCTTTAGAGCAGCAAAGATCTTTTCATAGATAGATTCATCGGCAGTAGCTGGTAATTGAAGTTGGATGTTGATATTAAGTGTCTCTACTCTAGCAATTCCTGGGCGCTCTTTTATTGCGGTCTCAGGTTTTTCCATTGGAGTTTCCTTAACAGCAGCTTTTGCAAATGCCTCAAAGTCGCCTCTATCGCATAGAGCATTAAATGTTTTTACCATCGCATTAACGGCACGATCACCTAAGCCAGTTTTCGCGCTGAAGTAATTATATAGTGATTCTCTATCTTTTTTGTAAGCATCAGGGTGGGTGGTAAACAAGTCACTATAAGCTTTCATTATATTATCTGCAAGCACTATCTTTGCCCTACTTTTATCCTTGTAATTCTTCCAAAGCTGCGTAGGCATCCTTGAGGAGTCGAGGAATCCGATAAATTCTAAAATTTTGGGAATAGCTTTGTCATTTGGACTATTGAAGCCCGATTTGGTTAGATATTCGTTGGTGACTTTTTCTGTTGGAACTCCGGCTTTCTGGATGTGTGAAAGGAACCGTAATAGATTTTTGGGAGCCAAAGTATAAGGGAACTCTGCCATTAAATCCTCCTTTATTTTTAGCTCTCAGATATTCCATAGCTAAAATGGTTTTAATAAACTTTAATCGCTCCTTTAAGAAAATTTGCCTTAAAATAGACCTTTGTGTATAATAGCGTTGAAATTTTGGTTTTTCATAATATCAGTGTTGCCAATATTTATAATTATTATAACAAGAATTTTATAAGCTTGCAATAAAAAATTTACATTGTCTTTGATGATGTAAACGCTTTGTCCCTTTTAATTTAAATAAGGTTGTCATTTTTCTGTTATGAATAAGAGTTCAACACATCATAGCCGCAAGGTTCATTCCAAAGAGGCAAGGAAGCGTCTCCGCCGCATCATTCGCCATCGGATGTTGAGGCGAGTGGCCGAGTTCTTTAATCGCCTGCCCATAGGCCGGCAGACGAAGATTGCCATTGTGGCAATCGTGGTGGGGATTTTAGGGGGTTATGGGGCGATTGCCTTCCTCTACCTGATCAGGCTGTTCCAGTCCATTTTCTTCGGGGGAGGTGGTGAGCTGCTGGGAATTTTGCAGCGCCTCCCCTGGTATCGGGTGTTCTTGCCCCCGGCCATTGGTGGGCTGATTATCGGTCCCATCATCTACTTCCTGGCGCGGGAGACCAAAGGGCACGGGGTGCCCGAGGTGATGGAGGCGGTTGCCCTGAAAGGGGGGAAGATGCGGTCTCGTATCGTATTCATGAAGGGACTGGTGGCCTCGCTGTTCATCGGTGCCGGGGGCTCGGTGGGGCGGGTAGGACCGGTGGTGCAGATTGGCTCCGCCGCGGGCTCCTCTGTGGCTCAGCTCCTGGGGGTCTCGGAGAGGATAATGAAAACCCTGGTCGGCTGTGGCGCAGCAGCGGGGATAGCCGCCACCTTCAATGCTCCCATCGCCGGGGTGATATTCTCCCTGGAGGTGATTCTGGGGGATTTCACTTTCGCCACCTTTGGTCCGGTGGTGTTGTCTTCTGTTACCGCTACGGTTATCTCAAGGGCTTATCTGGGGAACAGCCCCGCCTTCATGATACCCAGCTATCAGTTGGTCAGTGTGTGGGAGGTGATTCCCTACATCCTGCTGGGTCTGATAGCTGGCGTTCTGGCGGTGGTGTTCACCTCCAGCCTTTATCGGATGGAAGACCTCTTCAACGGGCTGAGAATCCCCGACTATCTCAAGGCGACCATCGGGGGACTGGGGCTGGGATGCATGGGGCTTTTTCTTCCTTATGTTTATGGAGTGGGATTCGAGAGCATAAACTTAGCCCTATTTGAGCAGATAGGCTGGTATCTGCTGCTGGCTCTGTTTCTGGCTAAGATATTCTCCACCTCGCTGGTTATCGGCTCGGGGGGCTCGGGTGGGATATTCGCCCCTTCTCTCTTTATAGGGGCTATGGCCGGTGGTCTTTACGGGAGGGTTGTCCATCAACTTTTCCCCGCCGTCACCGCCACATCGGGAGCCTACGCCCTGGTGGGTATGGGGGCTCTGGTAGCCGGCGCTATCCATGCCCCTATAACGGCTATTTTAATCTTATTTGAGATGACCGATGATTATAAAATTATCCTCCCCCTCATGCTCGCCTGCATTATCAGCACCATTACTGCCAGCCAGCTAAAGAAGGAATCGATCTATAGTATGAAGCTGCTCCGCCGAGGGATAGATATAAGGGGGGGACGGGAGGTCACCATTCTGCAGTCGCTTCTGGTCAGGGACTGCATGTCCGAGGAGAAGGTGCTCATACCGGAGACGACCCCCTTCAGCGAGCTGGTCAAGCAGATGTTAGCCAGCCGTTTTCATCACTTTCCGGTGGTGGATAGCAACAAGCGAATGGTGGGCATTATTCACTTCAACGAGCTCAAAGAGCATCTTTTCGATAACAGCCTACCTCCAGATACGGCAGCCCGGGACCTGGCTTCTAAGAAGTATGTCACCATCACTCCCGAAGAGAACCTCTTTCAGGCTATTAAGAAATTTGGAACGCGAGACCTGGAGGAGATACCGGTGGTCAGCGAACGGGACCCTGCCCGGGTGGTGGGAACCCTCAGCCTGACCGATGTGATGCAGGCTTACAATAGAGAGGTGTCCCGCCGAATGGCGGAATAGAATAATTATGATTAGCCTCCTCAAAGACCTCAACCCCGCCCAGAGGGAAGCGGTGGTCAACACCGAGGGACCCTTCCTCATTCTGGCGGGGGCTGGCTCGGGGAAGACCAGGGTCATTACCTACCGCATTGCCTATCTGATAGATGCCTGCGGTGTGAAGCCCGAGCAGATAGTGGCTATCACCTTCACCAACAAAGCTGCCGATGAGATGAAGAGCCGGGTGCAGCGGCTGTTGGGCAAGAGAAATGTCAATCCCTGGATCAGCACCTTTCACTCGCTGTGCGTCCATATCCTCCGCTCCCGCATTGGGGAGCTGGGGCTGACCTATAACCGTAATTTCGCCATCTACGACGAGCAAGACCAGCTCAGATTGGTAAAGGAATGCCTGAGGGAGCTGAACCTGGACGAGAAGCTCTTCTCCCCCCGGTCGATACTCAGCCGGATCAGCCGCCTCAAGAACTCCTTAGCCAGCCTGGAGGAACTCCCCTCCCCGGCAGACGATTACAGAAGTCAGGTGGTCGAGCAAGTTTTTCAGCTCTATCAGAGGAGGCTGCTGGAACTAAACGCCCTCGATTTTGATGACCTCATCCTCAGAGCAGTGGAGCTCTTCAACCGCTCCGCCTCCGCCCGGGAGCACTATCAGGAGCTCTACCGCTATTGCCTGGTGGATGAGTTCCAGGATACCAATCGCCCCCAGTATCTCCTCATACGCCACCTGGCAGGCAAGCGGAAGAACCTGTGCGTGGTGGGGGACGAGGACCAGTCCATCTACCGCTGGCGGGGAGCCGACCTTGGTAATATTCTGGATTTCCAGAAGGACTTCCCCCGGGCTACCCTCATCAAGCTGGAGCAAAACTACCGCTCCACCCAGAACATCCTCAAAGCCGCCGGCGCCGTGGTCAAGCATAATATCCATCGCATAGGGAAGACCCTGTGGACGGAGAACCTCGCCGGCGAGAAAGTCCTCTTCTATCAATCCCTCGACAGCATTGAGGAGGCAAGCTTTGTCTTAGCTCAGATAGTATCCCTTGGCTCACTTTACAAGACTCATCAGATAGCCCTCCTCTACCGCACCAACGCCCAATCTCGGCTGTTTGAGGAGGTGCTCGCTCGCCAGGGAATCCCCTATATCATAGTGGGCGGAATGAGGTTCTACGAGAGAAAAGAGGTGAAAGATATCTTAGCTTACCTCAGCTTTCTTATCAACCCGCGGGATGAAATCAGCCTTAAGCGAATCATCAATGTCCCACCTCGGGGGATAGGGGAGAAGACCATTGGCAAGCTGGAGGAGAGAGCGGCGCAGGAGAAGCTATCACTGTGGGAGGTTATCGCCAAACGCAGGGAGGGGCTTTCGCTCACCACGAAAGGGGAGACAGCGCTGGAGAGGTTTGTGAAGCTGATAAAAGATTTGCGGCAGAAAGCGGCTGCCTTGAGCGCCTCCTCGTTGATAAAGCTGGTCATGGATGCCAGCGGATACCTCACCTATCTCAAGGGCGAGGGAGACGAGAGGGCTGCCGACAGAATAGAGAACCTGATGGAGCTGATAAACTCTGCCCGGGAGTACGAAGAGGCAACCGGCGAGGGCTCGGTAACCTCGTTCCTCTCGCGCACATCGCTGACCTCCGATGAGGACTCCTACCAGGAGGGGAGGGGAGTGGTGCTGATGACCCTGCACTGCGCCAAGGGTCTGGAGTTTCCCGTGGTGTTTTTGGTGGGACTGGAGGAGGGGCTGTTTCCCCACATCCGCTCCATGGGCAGCGAGGAGGAGCTGGAGGAGGAGCGGAGGCTGTGCTATGTGGGGATGACCCGGGCTGCCCAGCTGCTGTTTCTCAGCTATGCCATAAGGAGGAGCGCTTACGGGGGGCGTCCCCGCACGAGCGAGCCGTCCCGATTTTTGACGGAGATACCTCCCGAGCTGCTGAACATACTGGAAAGGGGAAAGGTCTTTAATCCTCAAAAGGAACCCTCAGTCCAACCCACAGAGGCTTACAGTTCGGAGAGCATCAAGGAGTTCTTCGCTCGTCATAATATACCTTTCCCCACCTCTTCCGGCGAAGGAGCCCCTAATGGAAAACGCCCCTACCGCCTGGGCGAGGAGGTCTACCACCCGAAGTTTGGCAAGGGGGTCATTATAGATATAGAGGGGGAGGGCGAGGAGACCAAGTTGACGGTCTCCTTCCTCCGTGTCGGGCGTAAGAAGCTGATAGCCCGCTACGCCCAGTTGAAGAAGGTTAACGATTCTTTTTAGAAACTTGCGTACTCACGACTGCCACACGCCATGAAGCAGACTAAAGACAGGAGGACTTCGCCATCATCCATTGCCGATATGTTCAGCCGCATCGCCCCCCGCTACGACCTGCTTAACACCCTGCTGAGCTGGGGAAGGGATGAATACTGGCGCCAAAGGGCGATTGACGAGCTGAGCCCCGCTCCCGGCGAGGTGCTGGTCGACCTCTGCTGCGGCACCGCCGAGATGTCGCTGAAGGCGGTGGA
>NJBL01000001.1 GCA_005223145.1 bacterium (candidate division B38) B3_B38
CGAAAACGACAATTAGGAAAACTAAATACAAGCGCAGTTGTTTGTTATTAAACATTTATCTGCCAATACGAATGATTTTGTGTGATTGAAAGAAAGTAACTATCTCTGAGTATATTTGGCAAGTATTATATAAAAAAACTTATCCCCCATTTCGCTGCTTCTGGCTGTGCTAAAATTAGGTTTCAAAAATAGGACCTTTGAAAACAACACTAAAATATACTTGCGCGGTTGGGATGGGGCAGAATGCGAATGGCTGGGGTACTGGTTCTTGCAAAAAGTAGTTTTTTCTTTAAAAAAAATGATGTGTAACGGGCTGTGGTATACTGCAGGAAAAACCAAGTGACATTAGTTCCAACATATATGTTTTGGGGTCATACATCCATTAGCTTTTGTGTGTACAATATCTGAAGAATCAGTTGAGGGAATCTTTAATAGTCAAGTGGTGAAATTTGCAAGATTTTCATCAGTTTGCAATTGTACCATTTCCGTGACTTGTGCTTTACAGGGTTGTTAAAAATCCTGATTGCTTTTTAAAAGTAACAAATTAGATTTATTTGATTTAAATAAGATTTTTATGGTTTAAATCAGATTTTTTTAAAATTCAATCCAATATTTCTTTTACAATCACACGTTAATAGAAAAACACTTGTTTCCTTATCAAGCCACCGAAGCCACCACTTAATATACTGGGTAAACATAGTGACTCTGAATTTAAGATACACCTGCACGTTACTGCCCTGCACTGTTACCTGTCTTGTTCATCAGTACTTGTACTCGAATATAGGCATCTGCACTTGAACCAAACCCTGCTTGTAATTTAGAGATGTAGCTATCTGATTCATTTACAAAGATTTTCCAGAAGAATGCTTTGTTTCGTCCTTTCTCTAGGCCTGCCGGGGTGCCACATTGGACCATGGCGTGGAGCAGCATGATGCCATGTCTGAGGGCACAGGGCAGGTGTACCGCATCCCTGCAGAGGCTGACATCTTGTATGCATACTCCACAGTGCCCGGTATGTGCCTCATCCATGTATGTCCGCACCACAAACTGAGGCTTTTTAACAACCATATTATGTGGTCAAACTCTCTTTTACTGCCATGTTATGCTGTCCAATGCTCTTCAGATAAACCATTCTCAAAAGAAAGGAGGGGCTTAACCAAATCAATGCCTTCTTTACCAGAAGGGGTATGACTCTGAGGAGCTTTGTGACATCAAATTAAAAGCAAAGAAGAAGGGAGGAGGCAGAACAAATGGTACGGACCTCTCCTATCAAAGACTTTGCCAATCAGTTGTGGGAGAGCACCAGGGATAGCTTTTCTGGTAACTATCTGTTAGCTCTGGGAGTAGGGGCGGGAGCTTCCATGCTGGCTCACACTCAGGACGAGGCAGTCCAGAGATACTGTCAGCAGAACCATCCCTTGAAGGGGGGCGAAAGGTATGGGGATGTATTAGGACAGGGCTACACCCATGTGGCCATCGATCTTGGGTTCTACTGCTGGGGCAAGCTGGGGAACAACGAGCGCGCTCTCCGGGTGAGCAATGCCCTCATGAAGGGATTAATCATAAATGCCCTGGCCACGCAGGGGTTGAAATATACCATCCGGCGAAAAAGACCCGCCGGGGATGCCCGCAACTCCTTCCCCTCGGGACACACCTCTAATGCTTTTCTCACAGCAACCATCATTTCGGGAATGTACGACTGGAACTGGAAGGTCACCATCCCCCTCTATCTGACCGCCTCTTTTGTGGGTGCTTCTCGTCTGGAGAGGGATGCTCATTGGCTGTCGGATGTCACCTTTGGAGCGGTTCTGGGTACAGTTATCGGTCTGGCTACATCCAACAATCATAAAAGAGAGAATACTCGAGGATTACAGGTGGCACCTATGGTAGGAGCTGATAAAGGAATAATCCTTCTCTTCAGATGGTGAGTAGTTCTAAGCCGGGCTAACCTCTTTTGCTCTGCAGAGCCTTCTGCATGGTCTCTCCGATGTGGGCAGGACTGGGGGCAACTGCTATCCCTGCTGAGGTAAGGGCGGCTATCTTCTCCGCTGCGGTCCCTTTACCACCGGCGATAATAGCCCCCGCATGCCCCATCCTCTTTCCGGGAGGCGCTGTCTGCCCTGCGATAAAGGCGACCACCGGCTTGCTGAAGTGCTCCTTGATGAAGACAGAAGTTTCCTCCTCGGCTGTCCCCCCTATCTCCCCGATGAGCACCACCCCTTCGGTCTGGGGGTCCTTCTCAAAAAGCATGAGGCAATCGATGAAGCTGGTGCCCAGCACTGGGTCTCCACCGATGCCAAGGCAGGTGGACTGCCCCAGCCCACGTTCGGTAAGCTGGGCTACCGCCTCGTAGGTCAGGGTGCCACTGCGGGATACTACCCCTATGCCCCCCTCGCGATGGACGAAGCCTGGCATAATCCCCACCTTGCACTTCCCCGGGGAGATCACGCCCGGGGTATTGGGACCAATCAGTCTCGTTTTCTTATGAAAAAGGTATTCCATCACCTTGACCATATCAAGGGTGGGTATCCCTTCGGTTACACAGACCACAAGTCCTATGCCCGCAGCGGCGGATTCCATAATAGCATCGGCAGAAAATGCCGGGGGGACAAATATGATGGAGGTGTTTGCACCCTCTTTGCGGACCGCCTCCTCAATGGTGTTGAAAACGGGGACATCTTCAACCTTCATTCCACCCTTCCCCGGGGTAACCCCCGCCACCACTTTGGTTCCGTACTCAATGCATTTCTGGGTATGAAAGCTCCCTTCTTTACCTGTAATCCCCTGTACCACCAGCCGGGTATTTGTGTCTACTAAAATGCTCATTTTGATATTCCCCTATCAAGGTATCTCACTCATATTAAGCCTTGGCCCTGCTTACCGCCATATCAGCTGCTTCTTTGAAGCCTTTGGCGACCATGAAGTTCAGCTTTGATTGCCGAAGCAGCGCTGCTGCCTCTTCTGCGTTGGTCCCCTCCAGCCTGACCACTACGGGAACCTCTACCTTGACCTCCTTGATAGCCTCTATGACCCCCTGAGCAACCCGGTCACAACGAACTATCCCACCGAATATATTGATGAGCACCGCCTTCACCCTCTCGTCAGACATCAAAATGCGGAAGGCATCAGCTACCCTCTCTGCGCTGGCTGCCCCTCCCACATCGAGGAAGTTAGCCGGCTCTCCACCAGCCTGCTTGATGAGGTCCATAGTTGCCATAGCCAGACCAGCACCGTTCACCATACAGCCTATATTGCCATCCAGCTTGATATAGCTCAGGTCCGATTTGGAGGCTTGCACTTCCAGGGGCTCCTCCTCATCCAGGTCCCTCAGCTCCACTATATCGGGGTGGCGGAAGAGGGCATTGTCATCGAAATTCAGCTTGGCATCAAGGGCGACCAGCTCCTTTTTGTGGTTGATTATCAAGGGATTTATCTCCGCCAGAGAGCAATCTTTCTGCTGGAAAGCCCGATAAAGCCCCATCATCACCTTGACTCCCTGAGAGACCAGTTCTTTGCCCCATCCCAGCCCGTAAGCCAGCTTTCGCGCCTGAAAGCCCTGAAAACCGACCGAGGGCTCTATCGGCTCCTTCAGTATCTTCTCCGGGGTTTCAGCAGCCACCTGCTCGATGTCCACTCCCCCTGCCTCGCTGGCCATAAAGACCGTCCGGGAGGTGGAACGGTCGACCACTATCCCCAGGTAGAGCTCCTTCTCAATCTGCATCCCTTCCTCCACCAGCAGCCGCCTGACTTTCTTCCCCTGGGGACCGGTCTGATGGGTGACCAGGGTCATTCCAATCATCTCCTTGGCTATCTGGCGGGCTTCCTCCGGGCTATGAGCAAGGCGGATGCCTCCACCCTTGCCCCTGCCGCCAGCGTGTACCTGAGCCTTGAGTACTATGGTGTCAACTCCCAGCTTCTGGGCAATCTGGTAGGCTTGCTCCGGGTCGAAGGCTACCTCCCCTCGAGGAACAGGAACCTTATAGCTGGCTAAAATCGCCTTTGCTTGATATTCGTGTATCTTCATCTCTACTTTCTCCCTTCTTATGACCACCGATAATTTACCAGCTTGGCTGTCATTTGTCAAGGTCATTTCCTCCTGAAGAGAGGGATGAAAAAGTGGTTGACAAGCACTCTAATCTTATTATAATGAGGGCGTCTTTAAAAAGGGACGGATTGGACCGAGAGAGATGGCTCTGACAAAGATATAGCCTACTCTGGGAATAAGATATAATTGGAGAGGGTTAAAGGATAACATCCGTGGAGGCGCATGAACGAAGGATAGTCGCTCTCACCAGCTCTGCCCATGGGCTGATACACATATTTATGCTTCTCTTTATTACTGCCAATATATTGATGGCCAAAGAGTTAGGAGTGGGACTCTTTTACATTGGCAATCTGGGGACCATCTCCTATTTCGCCTTCGGGTTGGGCGCCCTGCCAGCGGGCTTTCTTTCCGACCGCATAGGCTCTCACCGGATAATCACTCTCTGCTTAATAGGTGCAGGGGCTTCTTCCTTTTTCATCTCCCGCTCGAGGGGTCCGGTAGGGCTGGCTATATCGTTAGCGTGCCTGGGAGTTTTTGCCAGCCTTTATCATCCAGCGGCATTATCCTTGATTTCATCCACAGTCAAACAGCGGGGCAAAGCTCTTGGGATTCACGGAGGAGGGGGGAATGTGGGATTAGCCCTGTCTCCTTTAATAGGGGGATTTATCGCCAGCCACTATGGATGGCGTGCCGGCTATTTCATTTTCTCCCTGGTAGGGATTGCTCTGGGGATAATGTCTATTCGGCTGAAGACTCTCTCTCGGCATCAGCCACAACCTGAAATCCACAGCGACAAAGCGAAGAGCGGAGGGTTCAGGGATGTGGCTCTCTTCCTCTGCCTCATCTATATGGTTCAGATACTGATAGGTCTCATCTATCGGGGCTCTATGGTTTTCCTCCCCACTTATCTGGCAGAAAAGGTAGGGGGTCAGTTGTGGGGTACAGAGCAGATAGTCAAAGGGGGCTTGGTGGCTACTGCCGCATTGTTAGTAGGGGTGGTAGGGCAGTATCTGGGGGGTGTTTGGTCTCCCCGGATTGGGCTGGAGAAGCTGTGGTTCATTCTGTTGACTATAGCTACGCCCTTTCTCTTTCTTATAGGTCTGACTACCAATACGGGGTTGATAATAGTTGCTATGGCTTTCGCTTTCTTCCACTTCAGTTGTCAACCGGTCGGAAATGGGCTGATAGCAAAATACACCAGCAGCAGAATCCGCAGCCGGGGCTATGGGATATCCTTCTTTCTGTCCGCGGGGGTCGGCTCCTTTGCTTCGAGTTTGGCGGGGTGGCTGGGGGAAAGGTCTGGACTAAGCAGGATCTTTGTCGTCCTGGGGATTTTTGCTATCATGACCTCAGTGCTTGCGATTACCCTTCTTATATTGGCCAGAAAGAGGGGATATCTTAAAAGGGATGCTTATTTATCAACAGAGCCACAGGGTTAGAACTACCGAAAATAGGCTTGCTCTAATATGTTCGCCCATAAGAAAATCTCATCGTTTCCCCTTGACAAAAGAAAAAAATTATAGTAAATTAAATAAATTTTGAAGATATGAGGATTAGATGGATTTTATGAAGACCTATTTCCCCAAGAAAGAGGAGCATGAGACGAATTGGTATCTCATTGATGCCCAGAACAAGGTTCTGGGAAGGCTCTCAGCTACCATAGCCACCATCTTAACTGGTAAGAATATGCCCTCTTACACCCCGTTTTTAGATATGGGGAATTTTGTCATTGTAATAAATGCCAGCAAAGTGAAGCTCACCGGGAAAAAGCTGAAGCAGAAGGTCTATTACCGTCATTCTGGCTACCCCGGGGGGTTGAAGGAAACCAGAGCACAGGATTTAATGGCGAAAGCCCCGGAGAAAATGATACGGCTGGCAGTGTGGGGGATGCTCCCTAAAAACAAGCTGGGGAGAACGCTCATCAAAAAGTTGAAGGTCTATGCGGGGAGCGAGCATCCCCATCAGGCTCAAAAGCCTAAGTCTTTAACCATCGATTGAGACTCTTTGAGGTAGGAAATTGGTTTTTATCCATTATTACGGCACCGGCAAGAGAAAGACCTCTGTTGCCCGGGTCTACCTTCGTCCCGGCAGCGGGAAGATAACGGTCAACAAGAGGGATTTACTCTCCTATTTCCACAACGAAGCCCATCTGGTAATGATAAAGCAACCACTGATAGTAACCGACGCCGAAGAGAAGTTTGATATCTATGTAAATGTCAAAGGAGGGGGGTTATCTGGACAGGCTGGTGCCATACGGCACGGCATTTCCCGAGCTCTGGTAGAATATAAGAAGGAGCTGAGAGATAGGTTGAAAAAGGAGGGGTTGCTTACCAGAGATGCCCGGATCAAGGAGCGGAAAAAATACGGTCAGCGAGGTGCTCGCGCTCGGTTCCAATTCTCCAAGAGATAAGGGGTTACCCCGGGGAATCCCTATGTCCAGCAATTAAGGGAGGGAGCTTCGATTGGTGAACATCACTATGAAAGAGCTATTAGAGGCTGGGGTGCATTTCGGTCATCAAACCAAGCGGTGGAACCCCAAGATGAAGAAGTACATCTTCGGTCAGAGAAACGGCATATACATTATAGACCTCCAGCAGACCCTCGGGTTGTTCAGAGAGGCGATGAATTTTCTCACCGAGTTAGCCGCCAATGGGGGGAAAATTCTCCTTGTGGGCACCAAGAACCAGGCTCAGGATATCATAAAAGAGGAGGCGGAAAGGTGTGATATGTATTATGTCAACCAGAGATGGCTGGGGGGGTTATTGACCAATCATGTGACTATCAAAAAGAGCATAGAAAGGCTGATACGACTGGAGGAAATGTCCAAAGATGGACGATATGAGGGTTTGACCAAGAAGGAAATTGCCAAGCTGGAGAAGGAAAGGGCGAAGCTGGATAATGTATTGTGCGGCATTAAGAAGATGGATGGTCTGCCGGATGCCCTCTTTGTGATAGACATCCGCAAGGAGAGGATTGCCATCAGTGAAGCTAACAAGTTGAACATAAAGGTGGTTGCCGTAGTGGATACCAATTGTAACCCCGATCCGGTAGATTATGTTATCCCCGGCAACGACGATGCTATTAGAGCCATTCATCTGCTGATTTCCAAGGTTTCCGACGCCATTATTGAAGGGAACCAAATTTTCGAATCCCACCAGGCTGAGGAGATTGAAGCACCCGAACCCGAAACAGCAGAAGCTGCCACCGCTTCCCCAACCACCTCCTCTACCACCACAGAGCCCTCCTCAGAGACCCCCTCCAATGAAAAACCATCCCCGGAAGAGAGCTCTGACCAAGGAGAATCGGGTCACCAATAGGAAAGGGACTGCACCGGGCGGTTTGAGCCCTCTTTTCTTCAATTAGCACAGGAGGTTATCTAAGAAAGATGACGCGGATACCAGCCAGCTTGGTGAAACAGCTTCGAGAGAGAACAAGCCTGGGGATAATGGACTGCAAGGATGCCCTGAAAGAAGCAAAAGGAGACCTCGAAGAAGCGATAAAAATACTTCAGAAGCGGGGGATGACCATCGCCGCGAAGAAGTCGGGGAAGGCGACCACCGAGGGGCTTATCGCTTCCTATATCCATTCCGATGGAAAAATCGGCGTGCCGGTGGAGGTAAATTGCGAAACCGACTTTGTGGCCAGTAACGAGGAGTTTAAAGCCCTGGTGAAGGATATCGCCATGCAGATTGCGGCTCTATGCCCGCAATGGGTGAGACCGGAGGAGGTCCCACCCGAGGTGCTGGAAGAGGAACGAGAGCGCCACCGAGCGGCATGGGATAAAAGCGGCAAACCGAAGGAGGTAGTGGCAAGGATAGTGGAAGGGAAGCTCAAAAAGTTCTACGAGGAAACCTGTCTCCACGAACAGCCTTTCATCAGAGATGAGAACATCACTATCAAAGCGCTTCTCTCTTCCAAAATAGCTCAATTCGGTGAAAATATAGTAGTCAAAAGGTTCGTCCGCTATACCCTGGGGAAAGAATAACACAAAGAGCCCTTTAACCGAAGATGAATAACCAGCCCCTTTATTCCCGAATATTATTAAAGCTCAGCGGAGAAGCCTTGCTGGGGAAGAGGAACTCTGGGATTGACCCCGAGGTCAACTCCGCCATCGTTGAAGAGATTAAAGAGGTCCACCAGCTCGGTGTGCAGATGGCCATAGTAGTGGGAGGGGGGAACATATTCCGGGGAATGGCAGCGGCAATGGAAGGGATGGAAAGGGGAGCAGCTGACCAGATGGGGATGTTAGCTACGGTGATAAACGGTCTGGCACTGCAGGATGCTCTGGAAAGGAAGGGAGTGGAGAACCGGCACTTCTGCGCCATAGAGATGAACCAAATAGCCGAACTTTACATCCCTCGCCAAGCTATCCGCTATCTGGAGGAGGGGCAAGTGGTCATTCTCTCCGCGGGAACCGGCAGCCCCTACTTCAGCACCGACACCGCGGCTGCCCTCAGGTCATTGGAATTGAAAGCCGAGGTGATATTCAAGGCTACCAAGGTCGATGGGATTTACAGCTCCGACCCCCTGAAGGACCCTCAGGCAAAAAGATACGACCGCATATCTTATCTACAGGTGCTGGAAAAGGGACTCCAGGTGATGGATGCCACTGCTATCTCCCTCTGCATGGTCAATAAGCTCCCTATAATTATTTTTAACTTACAAAAAAGGGGGAACATCAAGCGAGCCATCCTTGGAGAGCCGGTCGGCTCTATTATAAAGGAGTAACCCATGCTGGAAGAGATTTATTCTCAGGTGGAAGAGAAGATGAAAAGCACCATCAAAGTGGCCATCCATGATCTGAGCTACATCCGTACGGGAAAGGCTTCTATAACCATTCTCGACCCTATAACAGTAAGCTATTATGGCGAAGAGACTCCCTTAAATCAGGTTGCCACCCTATCAGCTCCCCAGCCCGACCTCCTGTTGGTAGCCCCCTGGGATACTTCTCTGATTCCGGAGATAGAAAAGGCAATTCTGAAATCGA
The DNA here is from genome assembly GCA_005223145.1 of bacterium (candidate division B38) B3_B38. Lineage (GTDB taxonomy): Bacteria > Acidobacteriota > B3-B38 > Guanabaribacteriales > B3-B38 > Guanabaribacterium. Next base: position 9,033 of record NJBL01000001.1, read on the forward strand.
ACCTTGGTCTGAATCCATTTAACGATGGAAGAGCCATAAAAATCCCCATCCCACCGCTTTCCGAAGAGCGCCGAAAAGAGCTGGTTCGCGTGGTGTCTAAGATCTCTGAAGAGGGGAAGACCTCTATCAGAAACTGCCGAAGGTTCGGCAATGAAAATGTGAAACAATTAGAGAAAGATAAAGAAATCTCCCAGGACGACGAGCATAGAGCCTATCAAAAAATCCAGGAGCTCACCGACAGCTATATCGAAAAAATCGAAGAGCTATCAGAAAAGAAACGAACGGAACTGCTACAGATCTGAGCGCCTTCAACTCCTCTTCAAACGGAGGGTAACTTCATTAGCTCCCGGAGGTGGGTGCCACACTTAGCCGACCTATTCCTTCTCTTCCTTCTCCTTAACCATAGAAGGGTAGATTAAATTATAATACGCCACCCCGAAGGCAATGTACATCAACGGCATAGTAACAAAGATGCCAATACCAAAAGCCAGAACCCCTGCCACTCCAATAAGGGAGACCACCACAAAGAAGAGGCAATGCTCCAAAAGCCTCCGGGAGGTCAGCTCCAGGCTGGCTTTAAAAGCCTGAGTGAAATCCATATTTTTATCAACGATAAAGGGGAACATATATATGAACATAGCCCCCACGATAATGCCGGGCACAATCAGAAAAAGAGTACCTACCGCTACCATCACCAGATAGACCAGTCCAGCAACAAAAGTATTGACGAAGTTTTCAAACCCCTTGAAGGCATCCCCTATGGTTACCTTCTCTCCTCGCAGCTTCCTTAAGGTCATATACATAAACCCCGCGATCATCGGCCCGGTGAGAATGCTTGAGGCAATTGAATTGATAACTATCAAAATCAACCCGCCTAAAATAAAGGGACCAGCCTCCTCCCAGAGAATAGTCCAAGCCCTTTTAATATAACCCGCTCCTAACATATTACCCTCCTCCTGCATTCTCTATCTTTCATTTCTCTTCCTAATCCGAAGATTTGAGAACATTGAATTATTTTAGAATGAGTATAAAGAATGGAGTAGAGCTCTGTCAAGCGAAAAAGAGGAGAAAGTCGCACATTTGTGTTAGCAATTCTCTCACCATTCTGCTATAATTTAAAAGAAAAGCTTTTTCATCAAGAACTTATAATTATAGGATATATTGAGCAAAAATGAAGCTTTTTCTCCTTTTATTTCTCCGCATAAGAGCTGTTCTCCCCATTATAGGAGGAATTGTCCTCTTTCTTTCATTTCCCTCCGGGCTCAGCCAGCAGGAATTGGAGCACCTTGCCGAGCGCCATCAACTGCTGATAGAGAGCCTGAACATAGGGGAGCAAGATCAGGCTATCCAGCACCTTAAATCTATAGAAAAGCGGGATTTATTACTGTTCAGGGAGAATAGCTATCCCTATTTGCTGGCCAGGCTATATCAAGACCAGAAAGAATATGAAGAAGCTATAGAATACTATAACATAACCTTACAAACCAATCCTCTCCTTGCTGACTATGCTGAGCTGCACCTGGCTGAGATATACCGCAGCCTGGATGATCTAACCCGGGAGAGAGAGCATCTGGGGCTGCTTATCAATGATCATCCCACCAGTCTGCTGGTTCCCAGAGCCTGGTACAGGATGGGGAGAAGCTACTTGGAGGACAAAGACTACCAGCAGGCATTAGCAGCCTTTCTTAAGCTGGAAGGGCTAAACAAAAGCCCCTACCAAAGGGAAGCAGGCTATCTGGTTGCCCATTGCTATGATAAACTCAACAAGCCACTTCAAGCTGCCCAGAAGTATGAAGAGCTGATAGAATCCAATCAATCGGACGATTACGCCCTTTACAGTTTACAAAAGCTGGAATCCTTAGAGAAGAGCCACGGGTTCAGCTTAGCCCGCACCCCCCTGGAGCTCTGGCAAAGGGGGAATGTCTACTTCAACAACCGTGAGTTCCAGCGGTCGCATGGATACTTTATGGAAGTCATCAAACGAGAGCCACTCAGTAAGAGGTCTGCTGACTCGCATTATAATCTGGGGCTCTCCTACTACCGGCAAAGAAATTACCCCCAGGCGCTCCGCTGGTTCCAGTTGTCCACCAAGAGGTTCGCCGGCTCCTCCTGGGAAGCCGATGCCCTTTACCAGATAGGGATGTGCTACTCCCGGCAGGGGAAAGATGAAAAAGCCCTGGAGTGCTTCCTCCAGCTAATCCACCGCTTTCCCCACCATCAGCTGGCCCCCAACGCTTTGCTCCGAATAATCGAACACCACTACCATCAGGAGGAGGCGAAAGAAGCACTCACCCATGTCGATGAGTTCCTTCGCCGATATGAAACCCACCCCCTATGCCCCAATGCTCTGATGCAAGCGGTTCTCATCTGTCGGGAAAACCGATGGTTTGAATTGGCTCTCTATTATCTTGACAGAATCCTCAACGGAAAACACCCCGAGAGTATAATGACCGAAGCCCTCTTCTGGAGGGGAAGACTGTCCGAAGCGATGGACCTTCTCCCGGAGGCGGCACAGAGCTATGAGAAGCTCCTCTCCCTCTATCCGAACAACTTTTATAGCTTCCAGGCTGCCAAAAGATTAAAAACCTTCCTCTCGCCTGAGGGGTCTGACTATATCCTTAGGCTCTCGGCGGTCGGTGGGGAGAGTTTTCGCCAGGGGGATCTTCAGGAAGCCAGGGAACTCTTCCAGATTCTCTACTTTCTTTCCGACGGCAAAGAGAAGAGGCGGGAAATCCTCAGCCTGCTTGACCGATGCTACAGCCAGGTGGAGGAATATAAGAAAATAAAAGAGCTAAAAATTTATGAGTCCCGTTCTTTTAGAGCCAGTCCTCGGGGCAAGAGCAACCCCTCCCCGCTGGCAAAAGCAGAGGAGCTTCTCTTCCTTCATCTCTACCATGAGGGGGTTGAGGAGATTGCCGCCAACTCTCCCGATGAGCAGGGTGAACTCATGTCATGGCTCCTTTCCCAATCCCACTATCAGCGGGAGGCGGGGGCTTTCCATCAATCTATAAGGAGTGCCGAGAGGCTTATACAATCCATACCACCAGACCTCCCCTTCCCTCTTCTTCCCCGAGCCCTTCAGGAACTCCTTTACCCCCTGGGCTACTTTCCTCTGGTAGAAGCCTCAACCGCACCCAGAGGGGTGGATAAATATCTGGTAACCGCCGTCATCAGAGAGGAGAGCCGCTTCCATCCCCAGGCTAAATCAACCGCCTCTGCCCGCGGTCTGATGCAGCTCATCCCCTCCACCGCCCGGCAGATGGGAAGGAGGCTCAGTGTTTCCCGATTTTCGGTGGAAGACCTGTATCGCCCCCAGCTCAACATTGAGCTGGGAGTGGAACACCTGAGGGAGCTGCTGGAGGAGTTCCAGGGAAACCTCTTTGCCGCCATTGCCTCTTATAATGCCGGCAAAAATGTGGTGCGACAATGGTTAGCAAACTGCTCGACAGCAGAACCCGAAGAGCTTATTCTGGAGATTAAATTCGAAGAGACCAAAAAGTTCGTCCAGCGGGTGATGAGGAGCTATTGGAGATATAAGGAAATCTACGGAGACGGGATGAATTGACCTTTTCTATCCAGCTGTGCCCCCTCCTTTTCTGATAAGGGGAGAGATTTTATTTATCGTCAATCGCAATTGGGCTTAAATTGACATCGTATTTATACTATGATATAAAAATCTCAGGGAGAAAGAGGGTGAAGTCATTTTTAGCAAGGACCAATTTTCATTAAAATTCATTAGCGAAAGTAAGGAGGAGATAAATGAGGCGAGCCTATAAAACTATTCTTGTCGTCCTCAGCATAAGCCTGTTATTAGTCTCTTGCGCCCCCAGGGAAAAAGCGGAGCGCTTAGCCAGAAGTGTAGAAATAAGAAGAGATACTTTTGGAATTCCTCATATCAAGGCTAAAGATGAGGAAGCCCTCTATTTTGGGATGGGCTTCGCCCAGGCAGAAGATAAGCTGGAACTGCTGGCCAAGAATTACATTCTCTCCCAGGGTCGGGGAGCTGAGGTTTTTGGTAAAGATTACCTGCAATCCGATATGCTCATCGCCCGCTTCCGGATCAGTGAAATTGCAGAGCGAGAATTTGACCAGGCTTCCAGCCAAATGAAACAGACCTATGAGGCTTTTACTCAGGGATTGAATTATTACATTGACAGCCATCGGGATTCCTTGCCAGAGTGGATACCACATTTTTCTCCTATCGACTCCTTCCGTAATACGGTGTTTGGGATATTTTATTTTATATACTTCTCTCAATCTTATGAGATTGAGCGTTATCTGGCTCCATCAGGCTCCAATATGTGGGCTATTGCTCCGCAGAGGACAGCAAATGGTCATACCCTTTTCCTGGCTAATCCCCACCTTTCCTGGGTTAATGGATTTGTCTGGTATGAAGCTCATTTAACCATTCCTGGGAAATTAAATGTATCGGGGGCAACTTTGATCGGGATGCCCGCTCTGTCTGTGGGGCATAACGAGTTTATGGCCTGGTCTCCTACGGTGAACTATCCTGACTTACTGGATATCTATGAGCTAAAGCTCAATGAGGATAAAAGTTCTTATTACTACGATGGCACCTGGGTTCCCCTGGAAAAACGCGAAGTCGTTATTAAAGTCAAAGAGGAAACCGGAGTCAGAGAGGTAAAGAGGGAGCTGTTTTTCTCTCAGCATGGACCTATTATGAAGATTGATGGAGATAAGGCTTATGCGGTAAAACTGGCTGGCATAGGGGAAGCTAACCGGCTAGAGGGTTGGTTCCATATACCCAAAGTCCGCTCTTTTCCGGAATTTAAAAAGGTTCTTGAAGAGCACACTCTGCCATTTTTCAATATTGCTTACGGCGATAGAGATGGAAACATTTATTACGCCTCCCTGGCCACCATTCCTGTTCGCACAAAAGGTTATGATTGGAAAGGAATTGTTGATGGCTCAACCTCAGAAACCCAATGGTTGGGCTTTCATTCTTTGAAAGATATGGCTCAGGTCTCTAACCCCTCTTCAGGCTATGTGCAGAGCTGCAACGGAAATCCCGGTTATACTACCTTAAGTGAGACTTTCAATATTGAGAGCTTTCCTTTTATGTATAGAGACAGCCAGTCCATCGACCTTCGCACCCAGCTCAGCTTGATAATGCTGGAGGACGAGGAGAAATTTACCTTAGAGAAACTATTAGACTGCAAGTGGAACACTCGTCTCCTGAGCGCCGAGCGATACAAAGACGAGCTGCTCCAGATATGCCGACAGCATCCGGTAACAGGGGAGGATCGGAAAATCCTTGATGAAGCCATAAAAGTCCTTGAGGAATGGGATAATACCACCTCGGTAGATAACAGAGGTGCTCAGCTCTTTCTTCTCTGGGCTCTTGATTATATGTATAGGACTGAAAATCCCTGGATTGAACCCTGGAATGCTGACCACCCCATCTCCACGCCACGGGGTATCGCCAATAAAAAAGCAGCCGTTGAGCTCCTCATTAAAGCTGCCAAAAAGATGCAAGAGCAATATGGCACCCTTGCACCTCTTTGGTCGGATATTAGATATATTCAGCGGGGAGATAAAACTCTGCCACTCGCCGGCGAGGGAGGGCATTTCGGCTCTTTTCGGGTCACCTTCTGGACTCCCCTGGAGCAGGGAAAATACAGAGCAGTCGGAGGCGACTCTTTTGTGATGGTGGTTGAATTCTCCGACCCCCTTAAGGCGTTTACCATAACTCCTTACGGAGCTAGTGATGACCCCTCGTCCAGCCATTTTTCCGACCAGACTGAGCTCTTTGCCAAAAGCCAGATGAAGCCGGCCTGGTTCAGCGAAAAAGAGGTGAAGGCCAACCTGGAGAAAAAATATAAACCGTCAGAGGTAATACCCAGGAGAAAAACTGAATAGCTATTGCGTATTTCTAATGATATTTTCAGCTCGCTTTTAAAGTATTGAAATATTGACACTTTCTGCACTAATGCAATATACCCGCATTGGGCAGTTTATTAAAAATAACCAAAAATTTTTGATGGTGAAGAGCTATGAAGAAACCCCTGTTTCCTTGTTTAATAGGGCTTAGCCTGCTTCTATTGATGAGTTGTGTAGTGGTACAGCCTGAAGGAGGCACCCCCTCCTACCAGACGCCTTATGCACCATATAGGGATTTAGCCTCTGACCTGGAGCGCAATTTAGGAGAACTTTATAACTCCAGCAAAGCTCAGCTCACTGAGGCTACACCCAGCGACCGGAGACTGCTGGAAGATCTCGACCAGCTATGGCAAGATTCCAAGGAGCTGCGGCGCTACCTTCGATTTTACCCTTCCAATGAGATGCGAGCCGACCCCCTCATCAACAGGATGCTCTCTCAGGCAGAAAGGATAGACAGAGGCTTCCGATATCAGAGCTCCTTCAGAATGTTTCGCCGGGATTGGGATGATTCTTACTCCATTCTCAAGGGGATCGCCAACTTTATGATAGGTGAGGTAGTGGAATGGCTTACCGAAGAGACTGACCGCCTATATACGAAGCTAAAGGAGATGACCAAGGAAAAGACGCCACAAGAGATCGAGGTGCTCGATAGCCTCTACCAATTCTGGTCTCAGAGCCGGGATATCGACCTCTACCTTGGGGCTACCTATTTTAATAAAACCAGACTTCTGCAGATGACAAACCGTCTCCAATACCGAGCCGACCGCACCGACCGTCAGCTCCACAGCCTGCCTTATTACTCTGCGTTAGAAGAAGGGTGGGAGCAGTGCCTGGGGCTGACCGAGAGGCTGACCGGTAAAGCAGAAAGAATCTATGGCTACCGCAGACCGTATGCACCGCCAGAGGAAAGAAAAGAGGAAAAAAAGGTAGCTAATATCAAACCAGTCGGCTATATAGATATCGCCACCCCTGAGGAGGTCGCTGGCTGGGCTTTTGACGAGGATGCGGGAACTGCGCCCATTGAGGTCCACATTTACCTTGACGAAAAACATATAGCCACCCTTACTGCCAACCTCAGGAGAGAAGACCTCGTCGGAAAAGTAAAGCAGTTAAAGGACCCCTTACATGGCTTCCGATGGACTCCTCCAGCTTTGTTGCCGGGACGCCATACTGTCAAGGTCTATGCCATCAATGTGCCCCCGGGAGATAATATTCTCATTAGCACAAAGATAGTCTTTATACCGCCTAAAAAGAGATAGCGTATCTTCCTCACCTCTTGTCAGAAGGAATGAAAGAAGGGGAGGCTCCACTGTGTTGGCTGCTCTTAAGATTCCTTCTGGCTTTTCTGCTCTCTGCCGAAATAGAACTCCTCCCGGGTTTTCTCCCAGAGGCTATCGGTCAGGCGGTGCATCTCCGCTGCGTAGCGGTCGAGGTGGGCTTTTATCCGGGGGTCGCTGACCACTGTTTCCGCCCCCTGGTGGGTTGGATGCGCTCCGCTGAGGGCTACTATCTCCCTTAAAACCTGTGGGTTATCTATAATCATACAGGGAGCATAAAGGTTATCGCTATAGGGTTGCTTTTCTCTTATCATTCGGAAAAGGTCTGATTTCAGAATCTCCTTCAAGCTCTTATCCTTGATATTATCCACCGCAAAATGCGTGAACACACAGGGCTCCACATCCCCCTTATGATTTATATGAAGATATTGTCTCCCTCCCGCAATGCACCCACCCACATAGGGTCCATCATTCCAGAAGTCCCCGAGAAAAATCGGTTTGTTTGTCCTCCATTGGCTTATGCTCTCCCGGAGACTATTCCTCTGCTGCGGGGTGGACATAAGGTTAATGTCGGGATTGCGTCCGATGGGTATGTACTGGAAATACCAGCCAAAAAAGCACCCTTTCTCAATATAGAAATCTATGAATTCTTCGCTGGCAAGGAGGTCGGAGTTATACCTGGTAGGGGTAGCTGAAAAGCCGAACATTACCCCGTTCTCCTTTAGCTTCTCCATAGCTTTCATTATGCGGGCAAAGGTCCCCTTTCCCCGTCTCTCATCGGTCTCCTTCTCCAACCCTTCTACGCTGATACTCGGGGCTACATTCCCCAAAGAAGCTAACTCTTTAGCCATCTGCTCATCGATGAGGGTGCCATTAGTATACACCTGAAAATAGACATCGTTATGTTCCCTGAAGAGCCTCAGAAGGTCCCCCCAGAGGAATGGTTCCCCGCCGCTGATGGTGATAAAGTGGATCCCCATCTCATAGCCCTCGGTTATCACCCGACTAACAGTTTGATAGTCGAGGTCCTCACCCTTAGTGTAATCTCCTGCATAGCAGCCGATACACTTCAAATTGCAACGCATGGTGGGGCTTATAACCATAAAGTAAGGGGGCATAAAGCCCTCTTTCTCATTAAACCGGCTCCTGAAATGCCACCCCATAAGGGCTGAATTAACAAAGAAATTAGTCAACAACTTATCCCGGCATTTAGGAGAGAGCTTGGTCAGTATCCTTTTACCAAGAACCACATAGGTGGTTTGCTCTTCGAAGGCTTTCCTGATAGTCCGGATCGCCTCTACATACCCCTCTTTATAATCAATCCTCTCGGCTAAGTAGGTGAGTCTAATTAGGTTTTTATCGGAAACCTTGGGGAGGAGTTTTAACATCTGAGTTAAAGCTTTTTGTTTAGCTCTATCCATCAATTTCATATCTCTTACCCCCAAAATTTAGATTCATCTATTTTAAGACGAAATTCCTCTCATTGCAACAGATTTTTTCGCTGGAAGTAGAAGCATCCCCCTTCTCCTTTGCATCTTATCCTTTCTAATATCAAAAACTTTTTGAATCTCCCCCGTCCTGTGATATTATTTCCCTTGTAAGTATAAAGGCTCCAGCAAAGCAAAGGTATGGTGTTAATTCACTTAGGTTGTACCAAAGGAGGATGAAATGAAGACAAAGGGGAATGTTCTCATCTCTATCATCTTCGGCTGTGTTATCCTGCTTTGCATTGCCCCTGCAAAGGCACAGAACCCAGCATTAAAGGTTCAGAAGATAGCCACCGACCTTTATCTCCTGGTGGGGAACGGAGGGAATGGTACCTTTTTGCTCTCCTCAGAAGCTGTGCTAGTGGTCGACAGCAAAAACGACCCGACCACCGCCAGAGAAATCGTGCAGGAGGTCAAGAAGCTCACTACCGCCCCGGTCCGATATCTCGTCAACACGCATTACCATGGCGACCATACCCATGGAAATCAGGTCTTCTCACCTCTGGCTACTATCATCTCTCATCAGAACACAAGGGAAAACACCATCAAATTTGACCTTCCCAGAAACGAGGAATCCCGTACCTCTCGCCTCCCTCAGATGCTGCGCGAGCAGGAGGCAAAAGTGGCTCAACTGGAATCCCAGAATTCCCCCCAGCTTCAGGAGGAGAGTCAGAGACTGGAAGAGCTGAAGAGAACGGCAGAGGAGCTGGAGCAGCTGCGGATAACCCCACCCAGCCTCACCTTTGAGACTCAGTGCACTATATACCTCGATGATTACACAGTGGAACTCCTCTACCTGGGAGCGGGTCATACCAACGGCGATGTGGTCGTCTACTTCCCTCAGCAAAAGGTAATCCACCTGGGGGACCTCCTTTTTCACCAGGTCATCCCCTATATAGATGTGGCAGCTGGAGCGGATACCGCTCACTGGATTGAGATACTCAACCAGACAAAGGAAATGGAGGTAGAAACCATCATCCCCGGGCATGGAGAGGTGACCGATAAAGCCGGACTGGAGGAGTTTATCAATTATTTAGCCGACCTGCGCCAGGAGGTGAAAAACTTCATCGACCAGGGAAAAACTCTGGAAGAGACTAAAGAGAACCTCCGGCTCCCCAAATACAGCCATTTCAGCGGATATAGCTCCCGCCTGCCAGGAAATGTGGAAGCCATCTACCGGGAGCTGACCAGGGGAAATTAAGCTGAATAACACAGCTTTCCAAACCGAGCGGAACTTATCAAAAAAAGGAGTACTTCTCCTTCACAGCATGCCAAAGGCACCAGAGGGCATTCCCCTTGACATAACGCTTTAAATCCTTTAAACTTGCTAACAGGTCTTAAGGAAAGAAGGCTATCATATGAGAACACTCCTCTGGTTGGCTTTGGCTCTGGTAATCTATCTGATATGGCGGTTGATAACTGCTTCACCACTCCGAATCTCCTCCCCCAGAGGGGGAACCACTAAGGGAAGGTCCTCCGGGGGCAAGCGAGTAATCGATGCCGGGGATATGGTCAAAGACCCGGTGTGCAATACTTACATCCCGGCAGGAAACTCCATCGTAGAGAACATCGGAGGGCAAACCTTCCACTTTTGCTCTCCGCAGTGCCGCGATAAGTTTATAAAATCCCAGGATAAATCTAAGGATCAGGCAGCGATTTGACAATCCATCATTATCATATATTTATTATATATTCTGAAGAGGAGAGAACAGTATGAAACCCTCTGTTCTGGTAACCCGAAGACTTCCCGAGCCTGTTCTCCAGAAGCTGAAGGCTAAGTGTCAGGCGGATATCAACTACGAGGATACACCGTTATCCAAAGAGGAAATCATCCACAGAGTTGCCGACAAAGATGGAATGGTGACCCTCCTCACCGACAAAATCGACCGCGATATCATTGATGCGGGCACAAAGCTCAAAGTCATCTCCAATGTCGCTGTCGGATACGACAACATCGACTATCACTATGCTCGCCAAAAAAACATCTATGTCACCAACACCCCCGAAGTCCTGACCGAAGCTACCGCCGACCTGACATGGGCTCTCATCCTCTCGGTAGTCCGCAACATCGTCCCTGCCGACAGGTTCACCCGGCAGGTGAAGTTCAAAGAATGGCAGCTTTTCCTCTTCCTGGGCTCCGACCTGAAGGGGAAGAGGTTAGGGATAATAGGTCTGGGAAGAATAGGAAGGGCAGTTGCCCAGCGAGCCTCCGGGTTTGAGATGGAGGTGGTCTATTATGATATCCAGCGAGCCGACAGGGAACTGGAAAAGAGGCTAAAAGTCACCTATTTACCACTTGATCAGCTATTGAAAACTTCTGACATAATCACCCTCCATCCACCGCTGACTTCCCAAACCCACCACCTCATCGACCAAAAAGAATTCCAGCTTATGAAGCCAGGAGCTTATCTCATAAACGCCAGCCGGGGTCCTGTAGTGAACGAGAAGGCATTGGTGGAGGCTCTGAAAAGAAAAAGTATAGCCGGTGCCGGGCTCGATGTCTATGAAAACGAGCCCCGTATAGAACCCGAACTGCTCGCTATGGATAATGTGGTTCTCCTTCCTCATATCGGCAGCGCTTCCCTGGAGACCAGGACCAAAATGGCTATGATAGCAATAGAAAATGTCCTTCAGGTGGTCTATGGGGAGAAACCGACTAACTACGTTTAGGAATAAAAGAGCGTCCTTTCTTGTTAAGGATAGCACCTTTGGCTATCAATTATAAGAAGACAATCTCTCCGCTTGCGAGCATACCTCTATTGTCCTGATAAATTGTGGAGGGATTTCCCTCCAAAAGGAAATAGCACATTAAGATGACAGCCAGAATAATCGACGGCAAAGGGATAGCCCGGCAGATAAAAGATGAAGTCAGACTCGGCGTGGAGAAGCTGAAAACTACCAGGGGTGTCCAGCCAGGACTGGCAGCCATTCTGGTGGGAGACCACCCCGCCTCCCAGGTCTATGTCCGTATGAAGACCAGAGCCTGCCAGGAAGCCGGCATCCGCTCCGCCACCATCCTGATCGACAAAAATTCTACCACTGAAGAGGTGCTCCGCCAGATTGAGCAGTTAAACCGCGATGACCAGACCGACGGAATACTGGTTCAGATACCCTTACCTCCTCATATTGACGAAGGTCTCCTCCTTCAGGCAGTCGACCCCCAGAAGGATGTCGACGGCTTTCATCCCGTGAACTTCGGCAACCTTCTTGCCGGGCGGGAGTGCTTTGTCCCCTGCACCCCTGCGGGAATTATGGAGATACTGAAAAAGGAGAGAGTTCCCCTCAAGGGGAAAAGGGCGGTAATGTTGGGCAGAAGCAATATAGTAGGCAAGCCTACAGCCATTCTCTTGATGCACCAACATGCCACGGTAACCATCTGCCACTCCCGCACCGAAAACCTCCCCCAGGTCACCTCCGAGGGGGATATACTTGTGGTAGCTGTCGGACGCCCGGCAATGGTCACCGAAGAGTTCGTCAAACCGGGAGCAGTGGTCATCGATGTTGGCGTAAATCGTCTCAGCGACCTGGCGGAGATAAAAAGAATCTTCGGCAACGACCCCCTCCGCTTAGCAGAGCACCAAAAAAAGGGGTATACCATAGTGGGAGATGTGCATCAGGCGAGGGTTCAGCAGGTTGCCTCGGCGCTGACGCCGGTCCCCGGTGGGGTGGGACCCATGACCATCGCCATGCTGCTCAAAAACACATTGATAGCCGCCCGAAGAAGGAGAGGAGATGGCTGAGGATAAACCCCGTCGAGGGAGAATCCTGAAAGTAGGGTTAACGGGTGGAATAGCCTGTGGCAGAAGCACGGTAGCCAAGATGTTCGGAGAGCGGGGATGTTATTGTATTGACGCCGATAAAATAGCCCATCGCCTCCTCCAGCCTCCGAGCGCTATCTGGCAGAGGGTAGTAGGGTATTTCGGTGAGGAGATTTTAAACCCCGACCAGACCATAAACCGAGAACGGCTGGGGGCCATCGTCTTCTCAGACAGAGAGAAAAGAGAGAGGCTCAACTCCATCGTCCACCCTCAAGTAATAGAAGAGGAGAACAGGTTCGTTGAGGAATACCTTCTCTCGGGTGGCGAGGAGATAGTGATCGTGGACGCTGCCCTTATGATAGAAACCGGAAGCCACCATCGCTTCGACAAAATAACGGTGGTTTACACAGATGAACAGACCCAGCTCGAAAGGCTTATTGAGAGAAGTGGACTCTCTCCGGAGGAAGCCCAAAGGAGGATAAAAGCCCAGCTCCCTCTCAGGAAGAAGCTCCTTTATGCTGACTATAAGATTTCTAACTCCAGAAGCCTGCAGGACACAGAGAGACAGGTAGAGGAGGTTTTTCAATCCCTTAAGGAGGATTGGAGAAGAAAATTTTCCCTCCTCCCCCCCCGATAAAAATCTTTAGAGAATGCCTCTCTTTTTGGGGGAAGAAGAGGAGCTAAGAATGTATGAGATAATGATAGAGACCGGGTTTTCGGCTTCTCATCAAGTAAAAGGCTACCCGGGTGATTGTGCCCAGCCCCACGGGCACAACTGGAAGGTGAGGGTGTATGTGAGGGCTGACCGCACCAATAGCCTGGGGATGGTGATAGATTTCCGCCGCCTGAAAGAGATAACCTGCGAGTTCACCGAACAGCTCGACCACAAGTCGCTGAATAACCTCCCTCCCTTTGACAAAGAGAACCCCACCTCCGAAAACATCGCCAAATGGCTCTATGATAATCTCAAGAGGAAAATAGATACTGAGGACTATTATCTGTGGGCAGTGGAGGTTTTCGAAACCGAGACCAGCCGAGCTTTTTACTCAGAAAGTGAATAACCTGCAAGGGGGAACTATAGCTTCTCCTCCACAAAGCTATTCCAGGCGTGGCAATGAGGACATCTCCAGAGCAGCTCGGTGGTCTTATAGTGACATTTCAGACATATATATGGGTCAAGAAAGAAGACCATCTCCCGTGAAGCATCGACATACTCCTCCACTTTATCCCGCGGTAGTCCTTCCTCTAATAGCAACCTCCAGAAAAATTGGTGTACGGTCAGAGAGTGGGGATTAATGCGAGAAGCCTCCAGCAGCCAGCGATAAGCCTTCTTGGCTTTCCCATTTTCCCTGTCATGCTCAGCAAGGGCTACCCTCACCCGCCAATCCTTCCGATTCTCCCCGGCTAACCGCACCAGAAGAGCTTCATACCTGTCAGGTTCTTCAACCATCTCATAAGCCTTCTTCAAGCGGTCTAACACCAGATATGACTTCAAGGGGGCAATAGCTATCAGCTTCTCCCAGTAGTTGATAGCCAGGGGAACCTCCCCACTTTCAAGATAAGCATCCCCCCGATTGATGTAGGCAGGATAGATAGTCGGGTCGGTCGAAATCGCCTTTTGAAATCTCTTGATGGCGCCTGGATAATCCTTCTCGCCAAGGGAGATAAGCCCCAGCTCATTTTGAATAAAACCTAATGCCATACGACTGGTAGAATACCCCATCTGCAATACCTTCTCGTGGGCAGCATAGGCTTTCTCCCAATCCTTCAGCTCCTCATATAGTTCGGCGAGGTTGAGGTAGCCGTTTATGCTATCGGGGTCGCGCTGGATTAGCTCTTCGAAAATGCCGATGGCTCGGTCGATGATGCCCGCTTTTTTAAAATCTATCCCCAGACACAGCAGCGCCTGGTTGCGCTCCACATCGCTAAGATGGGAACGGTGGAGCACCCCCCTGTGAATCTGAATCGCTCGCTCCACATGACCCTTCTCCCGAAACAGGTTCCCCAGAGTGATAAAGACCTCCACCGTTTCACTGTCCAGCTTGGCTGCCTTTCCCAGCTCCAAAATGGCTAAATCGGTCTGGTTAGATATAAGATAGTTCAATCCCAATATGTAGTTAGTCGAACCTCGGCTCCCCTCCCGACGAAAGCCCGCTGGCTCCGGGCGTATAAACAAAGCCCATACTCTACCCAGCAGAACCCCCACCAGCAGGGCAATTAATACATACCACAACATCCGACACCCCTTCCCTCCATACAGAGGGGGCACGAAAGTTTGAGAGCTTATAACTCTTCTGTCAGCCTGTTTGGCTGATTCAGGTTCTCTTTTTCCCTCTCTATGCCCTCGGCAATAGGGAGATGCCTCAGGGAGTTGACTTCCTCCTCCAACCTTTTTATTTCCTGCCTCAACTGACGTTGGGTCAGCCTAAGCCTCATATTCTCAGCTAGCCCAATAATGCCGGCAATTATCACCCCAACCAGCAAAGAGGCAAGGATTATAAAAATCAAAGGGATATCCGGTAAGGTACGCCAATAGAGATTTAACGACACTGACTCCCCGGAGTTGAGCACCGCCAGAATAAGCAGGGCAAAAAAGAGGATAATTATTATTACGGCTCTCAAGATATTCATTAATCACCTCCTCTGAAAGGTTGTTAGTCGTGGGCTCTCTTTATTGTCTTCCACCGTTGATGCATCCAGGTCCATTGCTCGGGGTGCTTCCTGACAATATCTTCCAAAACAGTGGTATAGAGCTGGGTGTTGGCAACCAGCTCCTCCGCCCGCTTGCCGCTACGAAGGGGTGGCAAAGGGGGTCTAAAGGTAATCGTGAGGCTATTGTTTTTCTGACGTACAATAGAACCAATAATCACTTCCGCCTCGGATCGCAGAGCTAAAGAGGCAGCAGACGAAGGGGTGTAAGCAGGACGACCGAAGAAGTCGACAAAGACGCCCTTGACTCTGGTGTCCTGGTCAATTAAGAGCCCCATCACCTCCCCCTTTTTTATAACCCGAAGAATTGTCCGCCGGGCTGAAGGGTGGTGGCGATAAATTGTCTGCACTCCATATCTTTTCCGTATTCCGGCTACTACCCAGTTCAATCGGGGATCGTAAAGGGGAGCGGCAACCACCCACAGAGGGTAGCCTGCCGCAGCTACTGCCGCCGCCATGAACTCCCAGTTGCCTATATGCCCGGTGACCAGAAGGACCCCTTTCCCTCTCTGATATGCACTCTGCATATGCTCCATCCCCTGAAAATGCACCTGCCGGAGGAGCTCCGAAGGTGAGACCCTGGAGAGCCAGAACAACTCAAAGAGGTTCCTCCCTTGATTGACGAATACCCTCCGGTTTATGCCTCGCAGCTCCTCGGCTGATTTCTCCCCCTGAAAAGCCAGCTCCAAATTTCTTATTGACTTTCGCCGTTCAGCCCTGAGAACACCGTAAGCAAGACGCCCCACCTGACCCCCCACCCAGAGGTTCCACCGGCGAGGTAAAAGCCATCCCACACCATTCACCACACGCAGCGAGTAGTATATAATAGACCTCAAGAAGCGCTTTTTTAGCTCCATCAGTATTATTGCTTAGCTAAGAAACTCTTCCAGCATCGTATCCCACCTCCCCTGGGCTTGGAGGATGAGTTCAATCAGCTCCCGAACCGCCCCCCGCCCCCCAGTGGAGGTGGTCACCAGGTCCACCCTTTTTTTCACCTCGGGATGAGCATCAGCTACCGCCGCCGATAAGCCCACCCGCAACAGAATAGGGAGGTCGAGAATATCGTCGCCTATGTAGGCTACCTCCTCGTCCCGCAGGGAACACCTCCCTAATATCTCCTTATATATCTCCACCTTGTTTATGACTCTTTGATGAACCTCCTCTATCTTCAACTCTTTAGCCCTCCGCTGGAGCGCCCCAGACTGCCGACCGCTAATAATGCCGGTCTTGATGCCTGCCATGCGGGCAAGCTCAATGCCGGCTC
Organism: bacterium (candidate division B38) B3_B38; assembly: GCA_005223145.1. Taxonomy (GTDB): domain Bacteria; phylum Acidobacteriota; class B3-B38; order Guanabaribacteriales; family B3-B38; genus Guanabaribacterium. Next base: position 25,429 of record NJBL01000001.1, read on the forward strand.
CGTCCTTGACATCAAAGGATTTCAACTCCATGTTCCCATCCCCATAGGTCACCTTTCCCTCGGTCAGAACCCCATCGGCGTCCATCAGGACGAGCTTAATCCGCCTGGCTTTGGCTGAGATTATCTGCGAAATCTCCATCAGAACCCTTTCGCTAACCTGTCTATCTCCGTCAGTTTAGGCAAAAGGTGGGGGAGTAGTTCCAGCTTCAGGACGTTTGTCCCATCGGATAGAGCCTCCGAGGGGTCGTCGTGCACCTCCATAAACAGACCATCTATGCCAATGGCAAGACCCGCCCGGGCAAGGGGCTCAATGAACTGCGCCTCCCCACCTGAGGAATCACCCCGCCCACCGGGGAGCTGGAGGCTGTGAGTCACATCGAAGATAACCGGATAGCCAAAGCCCTTAAGAATATGGAGGCTCTTCATATCAACCACCAGGTTATTGTATCCGAAGGAGGTCCCCCTCTCGGTTATCATTACCCTCTCATTTCCTGTAGAGATGACTTTTTTGATGATATGTTCCATATCCCAGGGGGCTAAGAACTGCCCCTTCTTCACATTGACCACCCTTCCGCTTCGGGCAACAGCCAGTATTAGGTCGGTTTGTCGGCAGAGGAAGGCAGGTATCTGGATGATGTCCAGCACCTCGGCTGCCCGCTCCACCTGCCCCAGCTCGCTGACATCGGAAAGGAGAGGAAGAAGATGCTCCTCTTTAACCCGTTTTAAGATGCGCAGCCCCTCCTCCAATCCCGGACCCCGGTAGGAAGCCAGGGAGGTGCGGTTTGCCTTGTCAAAAGAGGCTTTGAAGACAAAGGGTATGGACAGCTCATCTGCCACCGCCTTAATGCTGGCGGCGAGGCGGAGGGTATGCTCCTCGCTCTCTATCACGCAGGGTCCCGCTATCAGCACAAAGGGGGTATCCCCCCCTACTGTTAATTTGTCGGATATGTTAACCTTTTTGGCTGGCATCAGTGATTGGAATGCTTTCTCCTTTGTCGATGGTCATAAGCGGCTTTGATAAAGTTGCTATAAAGGAGGTGGGGCTGAAGGGGCTTCGCCTTCCATTCGGGATGGAACTGGCAGGCGACAAACCATGGATGCTCCGTTAGCTCCACAATCTCCACATAGCGCTTATCCGGGGACTCGCCCACAATCCTCATCCCATTCTTAACCAACATCTCCTCGTACTCTCGGTTGAATTCGTAGCGATGGCGATGGCGTTCGTACACCTCCTCCTGCTGATAAGCTTCATAGGAAAAGGAGGGATTGGCAAGGCGACAGGGGTACTGTCCCAATCTCATAGTCCCTCCCATGTCCTTGACGCCTACCAGGTCCTTAAGGAGATGGATCACCTTGTGAGGTGTCCGCTCATTGAACTCGGTACTGTCAGCGCCCTCCAGGTGGCAGACATTGCGGGCGAACTCTATCACCGAGCACTGCATCCCCAGGCATATGCCGAAGAAGGGAACATTATTCTCCCGGGCATAGCGTATGGTTTCTATCATCCCCAGAATACCCCTTTTCCCAAATCCACCCGGAACCAGAATACCATCCACCTCCTCCAATCTGTAAAGGTTGATGCCCTTTTCAATATCCTCCGCTTCAATCCACTCTATGTTCACCTTTAAAGAGTGAGGGTAGCCTCCTTGTTTCAACGCTTCAATAAGGCTTTTATAAGAGTCCTGGAATCGGACATACTTCCCCACCACCCCGATAGTTGTCTCATCTGCAGGGTGCTTTATACTGTCAATTAGCGCCTCCCATTCCTTCAAATCTAAATAATGGTATGGGAGATTTAGGAGCTTAAGGACGATCCTGTCCAGACCTTCCTTGCGGAAGACCAGGGGAACCTCGTAGATGCACCCCACATCCTTGGCAGTGATCACCGCCTCCTCAGATACATTGCAGAAGAGAGAAATTTTAGCTTTTATCTCAGGGGGGAGGAAGCGGTCGGTGCGGCAGAGGATAATATCGGGCTGAATACCGATCTCCCGGAGCTGCTTGACGCTGTGCTGGGTTGGCTTAGTTTTCAACTGCTCGGCGGTCTTTATATAGGGGACCAGAGTAAGATGGATGTTTATGGCATTGTGAGGACCCACCTCTTGCCTGAGCTGCCGAATAGCCTCCAGGAAGGGAAGACCTTCAATATCCCCCACGGTCCCTCCTATCTCCACAATCTCTAAATCCACATCGTGGGAGATCTTGGTTATGGCTCTCTTTATCTCATCGGTAACATGAGGGATGACCTGCACCGTGTTCCCTAAAAATTCTCCTCTCCGCTCCTTGAGAATCAGCGTCTCGTAAATCTGTCCGCTGGTAAGATTGTGGTCTTTGGTAGTTTTGCAGTGGGTGAATCTCTCATAGTGCCCCAGGTCGAGGTCGGTTTCTGCTCCATCATTGGTGACATAGACCTCGCCATGCTGGAAAGGGCTCATGGTTCCGGGGTCAACATTCAGGTAGGGGTCCAGCTTCTGAAGGGCAACCTTATAACCATGGCTCTCCATCAGACACCCTAACGAGGCAGAGGCCAGCCCCTTACCAAGAGAGGAGATGACCCCACCGGTCACAAATATGAATTTGGCTCCCATTTTCTAATCCCTTTTATCTCCTTCTAAGTAAGTTGTGAAGAGCCCCCCATGGAACTCCTCTTGGATAGCCTCTCTTTAACCCAGCGGAGGTCTTGGGAAGTATCGATGCCCCTACTTGAACACTCGGCGGTAATCACCTTAATTTTATGCCCGTTTTCCAGAACTCTCAACTGCTCTAATCCCTCCAGCTCCTCCAGAGGGGAGGGTCCCCATCCGGCATAGCTCATCAGGAACTCCTTCCGATAGACATAGAGACCGATGTGCCGGTAATAGCTGGAGAGCAGTTCCGGGTGTTCCATCAGAAACTTCTGATGGCTGAGTCCTTCTCTCCTCCCCTGCTGTATAAAAGGAAGCGGAAGCCGGGAGAAGTAGAGGGCATAATCCTCACGGTCGGTGACCACCTTCACAATATGGGGGTCAAAGAGGTCCTCCACCTTGTGCGCTCTGCTCTTTACAGTTACCATCATTAGAGAGCTATCTCTAAGTAGGGGGGCAATAGCAAGGTCTATGACCTGAGGCTCCAGAAGGGGCTCATCCACCTGGATATTGACTATTATCTCGGCGTCAAGCTGGGCGGCTACCTCCACTACCCGGTCAGTTCCCGAGTGGTGTCTGGGTAAAGTCATACGAGCTTCCCCACCGAAGGCTTCTACAACCTCCAATATCTCGCGGTTATCGGTAGCCACAATAACCCTCTCCAGCAATGAAGCCTCCCTGGCTGCTTCGTAGACCCACTGTACCATAGGCTTCCCCCCAATGTCCAGCAGGGGCTTTCCAGGGAGTCTGGTGGAACCATATCGAGCAGGTATTATCCCTACCACCATCATTTAGACCTCGCCTCTCCTTGCTTTTTTAACTGCTTCATTTACAAGCCCTTATTGCTAAATTTACTGAGCTAATATTAGCCTACTTTCCCTCCGATGTCAAATGAAAATTTCTCCCCCACTGCCGAAACAACCTTTGCAAAGGGGAAGGAACCAGATCCGAAAGACATCCGCCCAAAAGGGTGGACCGATGCGTTCCTTTAAAAATGGGAATCCCGGGGGGTCTCTCGCTGAAGGGTCTTTTTAATGAAAATAAACCTTGACAACTGTCTCTTCTTTTCTCTAATATAAGTAAGGATGCTGGCGAAAGAGATGTGCGGTCCTCCTAAAAAATATCGTCCTCAACTCTTTTTATGAGAGGAGGGAATTGTTTTTCCCTTTCTTCTCTTGCCTAAAGGGGGAACGCTCTTTTTCTTAAAATGCTATGTGTCCCGATGGGAAAGATGGGATATTCCTTTCTAAGAACCTTTTTTATAAGACCGCTCACTATAATAGGGAAAAAAGTAGGATGGCTTTTTGGGCAGATAAAGAGAATTATGGTCCAGCTTCTTTCCCGGCTGGGCGTTAATCCCAATCTGCTGACCTTTCTGGGGCTGCCATTCAATTGCGGGGCGGCAATCGCCTTTGCCTACGGAAGAATCAGAACGGCGGGGGTGATAATTCTTCTGGCTGGTCTGTTCGACTGGCTCGATGGCGAGGTTGCTCGCATATCAGGGCGGGTGACCAAGTTCGGCTCCTTTTTTGATTCCGTCATCGACCGCTACTCCGATATGATCCTCCTGCTGGGGATAATCATATATTTCTCTAAAAAGGACCAGATCGGCTATATAGTGCTTACCACCATTGTGATGATGGGAGCCCTACTGACCAGCTACACCCGTGCCCGGGCTGAGAACCTTATCCCCCGCTGTCAGGTGGGATTTATGCTCCGCCCTGAAAGGATTGTCACCCTGATAATCGGATGCCTGGCTAACCATCTGCTAACCGCCCTCTGGATTCTGGCAGTTATGGCCCAGTTAGCGGCGGTTCAGCGTATATATTACACTTGGAAGGAATTGCTCAAGCTTCCCCAAACTGATACTAATTAACGCTTTTCAGTCACCTTAAATATTAAGGGAAAGGAGATGAGATGGCTAAGGCAACGGATTACAACGAGATAACACGCCAGGAAGAGATGGAGAAAAAAGGTGTAGAGCCCGTTACCCATACCTATCTGGGCTCGCTCATAAATCCGCTACCCCGAGGTCTGCCCAAAACCATCTCCTCCCTGTGCCCTGAATGCTGCAAGGTAATCGAAGGTCGCCTCTTTGAGGAGAATGGGAAAGTCATTCTGGAAAAGGAGTGCCCGGTCCACGGTAGTTTCCGGGATATTTACTGGTCTGATGTCAATCTTTACCTGAAAGCCGAAAGGTGGACCTTCGGGGAGGGGCATGGGCTCACTAATCCCAAGGTGACCAAAGCCACCAAGTGCCCCCAGCAGTGCGGTATGTGTAACCTACACACCAGCCACGCAGCTCTGGGGAATGTCGACCTCACCAACCGCTGCGACCTCACCTGCCCGGTCTGCTTTGCCAATTCCAATGTCGCCGGCTACATCTACGAGCCCTCCTTCGAGCAGATTCTGGTGATGTTAAAAGCCCTCCGCGATATGAAGCCGGTGAAGGCTCGGGCAGTACAGTTCTCCGGCGGAGAGCCCACCTTACATCCCAGGTTCTTAGATGCCCTGCGGGCAGCCAGGGATATGGGGTTCTCTCATATCCAGCTCGCCTCCAATGGCCTGAATCTGAGCGATCCTGAGTTTGCCATGAAGTGCGCCGAGGCGGGTCTGCACAACGTCTACCTTCAGCTTGACGGAGTGAGCGACGATATCTACCTCAAAACCAGGGGTCGACCCCTCCACGAGATAAAGCTCAAAGCCATAGATAGCCTCCGAAAGGCACACATAAAGGTCGTTTTCGTCCCCACCATTATTAAAGGGGTAAACGACCATGAGGTGGGCGACATCCTCAGATTAGCTATGGAAAACATAGACACGGTATCCGGCATCAGCTACCAGCCTGTGGCGTTTACCGGAAGGATAACCGAAAAGCAGAGGGAGAAGCAGCGTTACACCCTTTCTGACCTGGCTAAAGACCTTAGAGAGCAAACCGGGCTGTTCACCGACGACGACTGGTACCCCCTGTGCTCCACTGTCCCCTTCTCCCGATTCTTAATGGCGTTACGAGGGTTCAACTCGGTAAACATCACCTGCCATCCTCACTGCTCCTTGGCCACCTACCTCTTCTATAACCAGGACGACCCCTTCAACACTGCCAAACCGATCACCCAATTTGTCGACATACCCAACATGCTCAAAGACCTGAACAAGCTGGCTGGAGAGGCCGGAAAGTCCCGCATTAAAGCCTTCTCCAAGATCAAAGCCTTTAATGCATTTCGTAAACACTACAAAAATGACCAAGCCCCCCGCGGACTCACATTCCCCAAATTTCTCGACCAGCTGGCCGGGTTGATGGATAAGGATATAGGCAGAGCGCGAGAAGGACATCAGAGAATGGCTCTAATGGTGGGGGGAATGCACTTTATGGACCTTTATAACTACGATGTGGAGCGGGTGAAAAGGTGCGTCATCCACTATGCCATCCCTGATGGGAGCCTCTATCCCTTCTGCACTTACAATTCCGGACCCTACTTCAGGGAGAGGATAGAAAAGAAGTTCTCCACCCCCTTGCCTGGCAAATAGAAAAAAGGATTCCAATTCCCCAGAGTCGCCTCGCCTGAGAGTAGGGAGCCCCCCTATCTATGGAAATAAGGGTGGTTTGTCCAGGCTAATCAGGACTTCCCCTAAAAATTAGGGTTAGCTGACGATAACTCTTTTATTATTTATATTTACATGAAACTGCAGCTGGAAAACTGAAAAGATAGCTCTAAAGAAGACTCAATATCGTTTGCGTCGTCAGTTAGGCAGAGCAGGGCTTTGGGAGAAATTAACCCAATCGTTGATACAGATGGGTACTCAAATGGTGGGTCCAATTTCTGTTCCATATAACCTTGACATTTATAAAATAGCTTGCTATAATTTCTTTCACATTTAGAGGAAAAGGTCTTTCTTGTGTGAAAGGAGAAAAGGGGAACTAATTTTTTAGACAGAGAGAAGAAGGTTTTGAGGTTAAATCTTTCCGCAAAGACTGTTATTTTTTTTACCTTGATAGGGGTATTCCTCTATGGGGGATGCAGCTTATTCCGCTACGAGATAAAGAAAAGGGAGGTGAAAGTCTCCTATAAGGAAGCCTCATTGGATCGATTGTTAGAGCTTATCAATCGGAACCAGGAGCTGATCCATAGCCTGACTGCCTCTTTGCAAGTAGGGTTGAACTTTGGTGTCCCCGGTAAATACGATAACTGCAACGGTCAATTGCTAATAGAGCGCCCCCATAAGATCCGCCTTACTGGCTATCGCTCGCTTATGCCAACTATCTTCCTTATGGTGGCCGATGCCGACAATTATTGGGTTTACATACCCTCAAAGAAGAAGGCTTATCAAGGACTTACCGCTGAAAACAATATGCTCTCTCGTAAGGGAGAAGAGGCCTCCATCGAGGATATTAAGCCGCACGAAATCCTGGCTGCCCTTATGCTGGACGATAAGATTACTCCCAGCCAGAGTAAAAGGAAGGCATATCTTGACATTTTGCCGAATATGTATATTATTAATATTGTTGAGAGGAAGGGAGAAGGTCTGTTATATCCGGTAAGAAGGATATGGGTGGAAAGAGAAGAGCTAACTGTTGTGAGGCACGAGCTATTCGACTCCCAGGGGCGTTTGCGCAGCGAGGTTTATTTTAGAAACCATCGCCCAGCAGGGGAGGCAACTTTCCCCTGGCTGGTGCTTATAAAAAGACCGTGGGAGGGAATGAGCATAAGGTTGGTGTTCAAAAAGATTAAATTAAATCAACCTCTTAATCCTGAAGCTTTCCGCTTCCAACCTTCTGAGAGTGTCGATGTTATCAGAGTAGGCACCCATAATCCAGGGCTCCCTATAAGAATCTCAACCAAAAACTATCGGAATGAACAATGGCAAACTTAGCCTTAGCCAATCTCACCAAGAGAAAAACAAGGACCTTAGTCAGCATCCTGGCGGTTGCTATTGAAATAACCCTCATATTAGTGCTGATCGGCCTAACCAAAGGGACCCTCAACGATGTTGCCGCCCGCATCCAGAGTATAGGGGCGGACATACTTTTCCTTCCACCGGGATCTTCCAGCATCCTCAGTTTGAATAACTACTTTATGCACAGCAACCTTAAAGAGTCCATTATAACCACCGAAGGGGTCAAAGCGGTTTCTCCGGTAATAACCTGGTTTACCAACAAACTTGGAGGCATGGGGGGGAACATTATCTTTGGAATAGATCCCAAAGAGTTCAATAATGTCGGGGGAAAGCTGGAGCTACTGAGAGGAACCTCTTTGCAAGGTGAATACGATATGTTAGTAGATAGACGGTTGGCAGAGGCTAACAATCTGCACCTGAACGACCAGGTTGAGCTCTTAAATCGCCAGTTCACCATAGTCGGGATTTTGAAGGTGGGAGTAGGGGCAAGAATCTACATCCTCTTGACCACTCTCCAGAACGCCCTAAACGAACCCAATCGCGTATCCCTGTTTTTTGTCAAATGCCAGTCCGCAGAGTTAGTGGGGGAGGTCGCCAGCCGGCTGGAGAAGAGCTTCCCCGGTTACAAGACCCAGCTCAGTGAAGCCTACGCCGAAGATTTAGCTGAAAGTGCCCAGGGGATTAATCAATTTATCAGTGCCATTACTGTCATTGCCATCCTGGTGAGCTTCCTGGTGATACTTTTGGCTATGTATACCACCATCATCGAACGAACTCGAGAGATCGGTATCCTCAAAGCCCTGGGAGCTACCAAAGCTTACATTGTAAAGGCCATTGTGACCGAAGCTGTCGCCCTCAGCATTATAGGAATACTTTGCGGATATCTCCTGTCTTTTGCCGCTCAAACCTGGATCAGTAATACTTATCCCCTAATTACCATCATCATCACTCCCACATGGATAATCTTGGCGGGTATTTTAGGACTGGTAAGTGGCTTCCTCGGCTCCCTTTACCCCTCCTACCGGGCTGCCCGATTAGACCCGGTGGAGGCTCTTAATTATGAGTAAAAGGAAAGCGGATATTATAGCAAGCATAAACATCTTAACAAGGGACTTCCTGTGAATAAGATTCTTCGGACTGAGAATTTAGAGAAGGTTTATCGTGTGGGCAAGATAGATATCCACGCTGTTCAGGGTGTTAATCTTGGTATTGAAAAGGGGGAGTTTGTATCCATTGTGGGACCGTCAGGCTGCGGAAAATCCACCCTCCTGCACCTCATGGGAGGGATGGCAAAACCCACCACCGGAAGGGTGTTCATAGAGGGGATTGACATCTCCACGATAAGCGATGTCAAGCGCGCTAAGATCCGCCGTGAGAAAATAGGCTTCGTCTTCCAGCGATTTAACCTCTTCTCCGCCCTTAGCTCTCAGCAGAACCTGGAGATTGCCATGCAGATATGCCGCAATGGGAATGTCGACCACCAGCGTATAAAAGAAATCATGGCATTGGTGGGATTAGAGAATAAGCTCCATCATAAACCATTGGAGCTATCTATGGGGGAACAGCAGAGGGTTGCCATCGCACGTGCCCTGGTAAATGACCCCTTATTAATACTGGCTGATGAACCTACCGGTAACCTCGACTCGGAAAACTCCTATAGGGTTCTCTATTTGCTGAAAGACCTAAACCGCAATTTAGGACAGACAATAGTCCTCATCACCCACAATCAGGAGGCTTCTAAAATAGCCGATAGAAAAATCAAAATGAAGGATGGGATGGTAATATCCCCTTCCTGATGACCCTCTTTCCAGCTTAGCTAAAATATCCCCTCTGCTATGACCTTGATGACGGGGGGTAATTGACTTAAGACATGAAGCCAATAATTCAGAAGATAGGAGCCACCTGCTGGAAGTGGATTTTCTGGCCTTATGTGAGGGGGAGCTGGCAATACACCCTACTATGCGCTATTATAATTCTGATTCTAATCTTTGTCCCCTTCTGGCACCGGAAAGAAAAACCGCAGGATACCTCCCCCGCGGTCGTCGTGGTGGAAAAAGAGCTGAACCAAGAGCTTCTTTACATTACAATAGAGTTAGCACCCAACGAGAAGCCGGGCACAACCGAGGTGAAGCAGCTTATCTCCGCTTTGACTGATGAGCTAAAGAAACACCATCAGGTGAAAAATATCATCCCTCTTCTGTCAGAAGATGGCAATCTGATAGGATTTTCCTTTTTTGTTCAGAAATAGAGCTTTGTTCGTTATGAACCGCAAAAATAAGACCGCAAAGCTGAAGACCGTCCTAATTGTGCTTCTCGTCTGCTTATTCTGCGGCGTAAAAAGCAGGGCGTCTGAAACACCAGGTAGGCCTTTGCCGGTGACTCCGGAGGATAAATTACACTTTATCCTGAGTCAGCTGAAGAAAGCCGATGCGCAGTTGACGAGCTTTGTCGCCGACTTTAAGGAGACCAGAATTTTCCTCTACAGCCCCGAGCCGGAGGTTGCCGAGGGGAAGATATATTTCAAAAAGCCAGGGCAAGTCCGCTGGGACTATTACCCCCCAGGGGAGAAACATATTGTTCTCACCCCTACTAAAGGGTGGCTCTACCTTCCTGAAATAAAACAGGTTCAACTGATAAATTTGAAGGGGGAAAGGAAACTCTCCTCCCTCCCCATCGGTCTCAGTGGTCCAGCACCCGACTTTGAAAAAAACTACCACATCCGCTTGATAGAAGAGGAAGGAGAAACTACAGAAGAGAAGAGATATATATTGGAGCTCACCCCCGTTTCCGGCAGCGAAGTGGCCGCCGTTTACACCCGCCTCCTGCTATCCTTATCCGAAAGGAGGTGGCTCCCTGCTGATAGGATTGAATTGCTGGAGGTGGCCGGGGACAAGTCGATTATAGAACTCAGCGGAATCTCCCTCAATACCAAGCTCTCCTCTAAGCTTTTCAAGTTTGATGTCCCCAAAGATGTCGAGATTATCGACCACACCCCAAAACAGCCTCCTTCAGAAACCTAACCTGCTTAATCTCCCCGGGCGAGCTCCTTTAAAGCTTTTATTAACTCCCTATCCTCTGAAGGTAGAACGGTGCGGAGGTCTATAACTACCTTCTCCTCCTGAATGCGAGCAATTACCGGAAGCGACCTCATCCTAAGCTTTCGACTAATAGTATCAGCGGTATATCGGGGAGAGTTTACTCCCATAAGCCGGGTGGGAAGCTCCACCAGGGGAACTGTCCCGCCACCCACCTTGGAAACGCCCTCCATAAGCTCTACATTTAAGGAAGAGCCCTTAACCCTACGAAGCTCCTCAATAATCGCCTCCGCCCTCCCTTGAAGCTCCGCCACCGATGTGGAGAGCATCTTCAATACCGGGATGGAGACCTCGGGTCGTCCCTTCAAGTACTCCACAAGGGTGGCTTCCAGAGCAAGATAGGTCAGCTTGCCCGCCCTGACTGCCCTCAAGAGGGGATTCACCTTGATTTTCTTGATTAACGCCCTATCACCCACTATGACCCCCGATTGGGGTCCTCCTAACAATTTATCCCCACTAAAAGTCACAATATTGGCCCCTCTTGCCAATATTTCCCCCACCGAGGGCTCATCTGGTATGCCGTAAGGGCTGAGGTCTACCATATTACCGCTGCCCATATCTTCCATCACCGGTATTCCATGCCTACGTCCCAGTGCCACCAGCTCCTCCATCCTCACCGATTCGGTGAAGCCGAGGATGCGGAAATTGCTCTGGTGTACTGCCAGCAGCAGGGCTGTATGGGGAGAGATTGCCTTCTCGTAATCCTGCAGCCTGGTCTTATTGGTGGTGCCCACCTCTTTTAGTATCGCTCCACTCTTCTCCATGACCTCGGGTATCCTGAATGAGCCCCCTATCTCCACCAGCTCCCCCCGCGATACGATAACCTCTTTTCCCTCTGCCAGGGTGTTCAATACCAGCAATACGGCGGCAGCGTTGTTATTAGCAACCACACAAGATTTTCCTGGAAACAACCGAGAAATAAGACGCTCCACTGGAAGGTCCCGCCCCCCTCGCTTTCCCTCTTCCAGGAAAAACTCCAGATTCAGGTAGCGGCAAGAAAGCTCCTGCAATCGCTCCACCGCCGAGGGGCATAGCAGCGCCCTCCCCAGGTTGGTGTGGATGATGACCCCCGTAGCATTGATCACGCGACGAAGGGTGGGTGAGAGCTGCTCTTCCAGCCTCTGTCTCAGCTCATCAATGAGACCCTCAACCCTCTTTTTCACCCCCTGGGGATCAGCTTTCCCCTGGGAAATCTCTTCCCTTATCACTGCCAGCAACTCCCTGATGTTATGCAGAATGAACTCCCGACTGTAATTGGATATGAGTCCCTTCACCTCATCCTTTTCCATAAGCTGGTCTACGGAGGGAAGGAGGCGATAGCTCCTCTCATGGTTTGCAGAGCTTGCATTTTTCATCGTTGACTATTCCAGTATCCTCTGATAAGATTAAGCATACCGATAAGGGTAGATACTTATGCCCAGAAAAAAGCGACGAACTTCTCTGAAATACATCGACCAGTTGAAACCTATCGTCCCTCCGGCAGAAAGAGCGGTCTCTCATCTGAACCGCCGCATGAAAGAAATACTCTATCCGGATAAATTAAAAGAAAAGTTCACCATCACCGTTGTCTTTGGTCACTCGAGAAAGAAGAAATATCGTCAAGCAGTAGAACTGGCAAAACAAGCCTCTTCTTATAATACCGAAGGGGAAGGACGTTGGCTGAAGCATTATGCTAAATACGACCCCCCTTCTGCCGCTAAGCTCTTCGAGCTGACCGCCCTTCTCAACGAATCTATCGAATATGAGGTTTTAGTGCAGGATAAACCCCTTCCCTACGGGCATGACTTATGGCTGCCTCTTATGTGGATTTTCCTCCCTTGAGTTTTCCTTTTGAACGCCCTGCACCGGCAAATGACTTTTCAGCCACTCCAGAATTACCTCTGATGCACCCTCCCCTTTCCGCAGCAGCCTGTTGCCGTGACCCACATTTTGGTAGAGCTTCAAATCCTTTATTCCCTGTGCCAGGGAGTAGAGCTCGTTGGCAGAAAATGCAGAGTAGATATCCTCTTCGCTGGCAATTAGCAATATAGGGCGCACGCCATAGCTGGTGATAGCCCCTACGGAACTCACCCCCCGATAATTCAACCCCGGGGAAATCAAGACCACAGCCCTTATCTGCCGATTCTGCGATGCGTAATTGAGAGCCAGATTAGCGCCCAGATTTGTCCCCACTATCCCTATCATATACGGATCAAGCTCGGCTCTGCTCTTCAGGAATTGAATCCCACTGGCTACATCCATAAGCATCCGACGAAAGTCCTCGTCAGAAAAGCTCACCCATCTCATCAGCCAGTCACCCTGCCTCATGGAATCGCCATGACCCCTTAAATCGATGGTCAAGACCCCGTATCCGTTACCCTGTAAGAGCCGAGCAAATCCCTCCCAATCGAGCCGGTTACGGTTCATCCCATGCACAAGCAATATGGCGGGGGAGTCTCCCTTGTGGGGTGCATAATAGGTTCCTACAAGGTTAAGATTACCTTCGGTAGTAAGGTTTACATCACGGCTGGAATCCTCTTGGGATGCCGGGCTGAAAACTTCACCTCCATAAAAAAGGAAGCAACCGGCTAATAAAAATATGCAAAACCAGCCCTTCACCTTGTACCTCATAGAGAAATATAATATCTTATTTCTCCACTCTTATCAAGGGGATAACCTTGAGGGACAAAAAGGCGAGAAGAAATATCTCTTATTAAGTGGCAGAATAGTGGCGAAGCTCTTTTCCCCGTTAATAATCGTTCTGCCCGGCAGGGGGAAAACTGAAAGAGTTCTATTTATTATTCAAAGACGAGTTACCAGGTGTTAGCCAGAGGCTTCTTTTACTACTTCACCTCTCATATAATCGAGGTAGAGCTTTTCGAGGTTCTCCTTCTCCAGCTCTTCCCTGGTCATGATGCCTACCAGGCGCCCGGTCTTCATAATGCCGACCCGGTCTGCAATCTCTTTTGCCCGGAAAATATCATGGGTGGACATGAATATAGCCCTGCTCTCATCCTTGAGCTGACGCAGAATATCCAGAAATTCCGCCCCTGCCTTAGGGTCCAGCCCAACAGTGGGTTCATCCAGCAGGATTGCCGGGGCGTTCTTACTTATGGCTATGGCAATGCCCAGCTTCTGCCGCATACCTTTGGAGAAATGCTTGAGCCTCTGCTCAAAAGCCCTCTCTTCCAGCCCCACCTTGCGCATTATCTGGTAGTAATCCTCCTTGGTCATCTCCTTTCGTCCGCCCAGCTTGGTGAAGAAGTCGAGGTTCTGGCTGGCGGTGAAATTGCCGTAGAGCATCACATTCTCCGACACATAAGAGACATACTTCTTCGCTTCCAGGGGGTCTTTAGTCACATCAATGTCGTTTATCTTGGCGGTGCCTGAGGTCGGCTCAATAAAGTTCAGAAAGAGATTGATAACGGTGGTCTTTCCCGACCCGTTTGCCCCTAAGAGGCAGAATATCTCTCCACATTCCACCTTGAGGTTAAGATTGTCCACCGCCAAGAGACCGTCTTCATAACGTTTGCTCAGATTTATGGCTTCTAACATAACTCATTTCCTCTCTTTTAACTCCGTAGTTCGTCCCTTAATAAGGGGAGAACCTAAGGGGTAGTTAAAACCCTTTCCAAAACTTATTCTTCTGCGAAAATAGCTCAACGGCGGCTCAGCCTGATGCCGAAGACCACAATCCCCACCACCAGACCGACCAGGAATAAGACCAGAAGAGTGCTGCCCAGAATGTTGGCTTTTGCCTTCACATGAACCCTGATGGTCTTATCCTCGGTTTCTACCGGGCGGTTATCGGCAATGGCTTCGGTTTTGAGCTTGGACTCATAGTCCCCTACTCCCACATCCTCCGGAGGATAGAAGGCTATATTGACCACCTTCTCCTTCTCCGGCATCAGGGAGGGAATCACATCGGGCTCTATCTTCGATTTCCACCGGTAAGGAAGGTCGGTCTTCAAAGTAATATTGTCCAGCCGGCGGGTCCCGGTATTTCGCACCGTAACCTCCATATTCAACTCTTTGCCAGGGTCAATCTCATGGTAAAGACTCACCGCCTCCACCTCAATCTTGCCCACCCCCTTGGGAATCAGCTCCAGCTCCACTACTCCGCCCTTTATTTCTTCTACTTCCTCTTTGGTGAAGTTATGACCTTCTTTAGCGCTTAAATCCTCTGCCTCCCGAGGGTCTAAAACGAGGGCGTAAAATTCCATCTTCTTGTCAATAACTATCTGCTCATCGGCTCGCTTGGGCAGATGGAGGGTGAGAGAGAGCTTCTTGCTGGTTACCCCTTCGGTGAACTTCACCTGCGATAGGCGGGCACTGGTCTCCGTGTCAACAAACTCGTAGGATACTTGCTTGGGGAGGTTGATGACCTTGAGCTTGAAGATATTGCTCTCGCTGGTGAACCTCTCCAGCATGAGGTCGTAGGTCGCCTCGCCCTCTAAATTCGCCTCCTGGGAGAACTGGGAGGAGTTCATGGTTACTATGTTGGCACTGGCGTCCTTCTGCAGATAAATCTGCTTCTCATCTAACTTATCCGCATAGTTGATGGAGACCACTACATTGTCCACATCCTTCAGCAGGAGGAAATCAACATTCGCCTTCCCGTTATTGGGCAAGACTGGTATCCTCGCCTCATACGGCTCGGAGATGATAGAACCCTCGCTCTTCAGGGAGACGTACACATTGGTCAGCTTGCTGAGGTCCAGCCCGGCGGTGAGCGAGGGGTCCTCCTTCTGCAGAAACTCCAGCTGCTCCAGTTCAAAGGAGCCCCCCGAGGAGTTCTTGAGGGTCAGCTTTACCCGCTTCTGCCCTTCGGGGGTCTGGTATTTTATCGCCTTGAGGATAGTCACATGGGGTCGGTCAAACACCACATTGAGCATAGCTTCCTGATAGGCTACCCGAGCGGTATGGTAGTCGGCTTCTGCTTTCTCAAAGTTCTCCCGGGAGACCAACTGCTTCTCAAACAGGTCTTTCATACGCTCGTATTTCTGGCGGCGGTCCTCAAGAATAATCTGCGCTCTTTTCAATGCCAGAATCTTGAACCGCTCATCCCAACGCTGGCCTGTCTGAGGTATCTGAGGTGTCTGGGGTGTCTGAGGAGCGATGAATGCCGAAGCCGCAGGGAGAAAGAGGAGCAATGTAAGGATAAGTGCTCCCATTAAAAAAGTGTGCTTGTTCCACGAACCTTTCACTACCACTCTCCTTGAAAACTAGGGCTTGATAAATTTAATTTAATTATACCACATTCCAGGAAGAATCCATAACCCTCTAAGTCTCTTTTGCCATTGGCAAGTCCAAACAATAACCTTTATTATATAAGACGCAAAAAGAGAAGGAATAGTTCTCTCTATGTGCCAATAGCTTATTTTTGGGGCTCATTGTAATAGATTAACCTTAAAATCTGGGGTCGTATCGGATGAACAGCACGAAGGAGATGAGGAAGAAAATGATATTTAGCATAATCATATAAAATATTCCCCAGAGATAATCTCCGAAATTAACCGGCATCCCTGCTTCCGGCTCGTTGGGTATTTTAAATTGAGCCTCATCCAATTTGATGTCACTAAAAGCATCTGGTGATAATCCTTTTAAAACAAAATTACCAATCGAAACCCAAGAGCTTTGCTTTTTATCAGCTACCTCAAAAAGATTCTGTTTCTTATAGTCAAAAGCTATATGCTGAAATTTCTCTCTGATATTTTCTGCCAATCTTTGAAGCAAAGCCTGGTGTGCATACCCGGTGCTGCCGGTCATTTGGCACAGATTCTGATAAAGGAAAAAGGGTGATATCTTCGCTAACAGGAATTTCAATCGTATCTGCTCATTTATTTTATTCTGGAAATCTCTTTTCACTTTCGCCTCGGCATTTAGCATTTTGCTTTGTATAGAGAAATGCTTCTCGTAGATTTCTTTTTGAAATTGCTCTATTAACTTCTGCTTCTGCTCATCAGGTATAGGCTTATTTACTATCGGCTGTAATAATAAAGATGAAACACTTAATTGCCGAGAAAATGGCCTCCTTGCATCTTTAATATTCTCCTCCTGGACAATGGGAGATGGGGAAGGCTTGAGATACTCACCGGCTATAAAGCTTAAATTGGGTATTATAAAAATAAAGGCAATCCATATCAACAGAGCAAAAAGCAGAGAGATGGATGAGTTTTTGAAGAGAACCGAGCAGAATATCCCCATCAAGCTTATCAGGGAGATAAATAACACAGATAATATGAAAATTATCAGGATTTTATAAAAATCGAAAACGCTCAGATATACATTCCCCATCACCCTCAATATCAGAACATCAATCAGCAGCCCCATCACCAACAGCACGGAGAGAAACACCACCACACTGATATACTTGCCCAGAAGGAGGTCGGATTTTCTCACCGGGTTGGACAGGGTCAATGCCAGAATGCCGCTCTCTCTTTCCCCGGAAATCTCAGAATAGGTCAGCAGCAGCGCCAGCAGGCTGATAAATACGCCCACTATAAAGGTCCAATCGGGCTGGACGATGTCTTTCAAATAGGAGAGGGCATCAATCTTCTTATATTCTTCCTCCACCAGAAAGGGGGTAATCCTGAACACATCCGGCAGCCCCTTCTCACCCCCCTCGGATAAAAAGACTAACTTGGACGGCTTCTTAACATATTCTATGCTTTCAATGGAATACCCTTCCTTTGCTAAGGCATTAAGCCTATAATAAATCCTTTGCCTTTGATTGATTTCATTGGAGTAATAGAGCCCGCTTAAGGATATGAGAATTATTATCACCAGCAGAGATATGACCAGCCGCAGGTCAAGCAGGTATTTCCGCAGGGTATTTAAAATAATCAGCCGTTTCATCTATCTTAAGTCGTATCTATTAAAGTTATACAAGGAGAGAAGCAGCAGTATTACATTCCAGGATATTAAGATAACAAGTCCCTTCAGGCTTTCTGTAAGACTTGCCAGGAGAGAGGATTTCTTATACTCCACATGGGGGATTCCCGAGGTATCCAGGGGCTCGTCACCGGTGCTCCAGTACATTAGTCTTCGGGGACTTGTTTTTAGTTTCTCCGCCTGCCACAAAGCGAAGGTCTCGTTCAAATTCTGCGCCTGTCTGATAAATTTCAGATAAGACGGCAGACTGGTATTGGAAAGAGATTCTAAGCCGCTCTGGTAGGCCATGAAAGGAGATAAAAAAGAGAGAGAGTTTCTTACATTATATTGCTGAACCTTTTCATTTATATACAGCATATCCCACAGATTTGCAGGAGGTTTTTCGCTACCTTCTCCAATAATTGGCTTCTCTATTTCGGGAATGGGATGGTATCTCTCAGCTATATAGGAAGAGAAATTTGGTATTATCAAAAGCAATACAATCCACAGCAGCAGTAAAAGGGAAAGCGAATTAGCCGACGAGTGAAAAAGGTATGAAATAGATACCCCTAACAGGGCGAAAACCGAGATAAACACCACGCTCAACAGAAAAGAGAAATTGAGCCGTAGAAAATCTTCAGCATTCAAATCAATCTTCCGGGAGCTCACTAATATCAATTCCAATATAATAAATGACATTAGCAGGGGAATTATTAAGGTTAAAATGGCGCCAAGATACTCTCCCAGAATAACCTTGTATCTGGCAAGGGAATGAGAAAAGCACAGGCTCAATGTCCTATTCTCTTTTTGCCCGGTCACGGAGTCGTAGGTTATGATAATGGCAATAAAGCTGATCAGCACGGCGATTATCTTCCCCAGGTCCAGATATCCAAACAGCGGGGACAGGCTGTAATGGCTGCTGTATTTGGTTATGCTCATCCTCCCGGCAAATTCTCCCGGAATTTTAATGCTCGAGCCAAACTCGTCGGTATAGCCGGTGCTTATCAGCGACAGCTGCTCCACCGGACGATTTAAATACAAGTGAAGCTGCCCATACATTCTGGCGTAATATCTGACAGTGGCCGCCCGATCCTCAGCCGCCTCGTATAGCTCCTTTTCCATCTGATAGCGCCCCAGTAAAACCAGCGTTCCGATGCTTATACACACCACCAATAGAATGGTCAAGATGATAAACCGTAATGAAAAAATATTGAGAAGTATTCTTTTTTTAATAATTAACCACATTTTGACCTCTCTTCAGGGAAATATGTTGTTACATGTAATAAAGCATATTATTTTCATCTTTAAAGTGATACATATTACAGTTTTCGGATTTTAATTATTTGTTAAAACCTATTTATAAAAATTGCTCCATTTTAAAATTGACAGGTATAAATGTTTGAACGAAGCCCACAGAAAGTTGATTAAAATCAAAATCCAATAAGATCTGTGTTAATTGTATGGGCGTTACCGGCACTTCCTCTTCTTGTAATGATAAACCTAAATTTAATAGCGCTACCATAATTAAGGTAATTATCCACATTTTAATACACCCTCCCTATTATTTCAGGTGACAGATATTCTACCTCTTTGATTTGTCCCATTTTATTAAATACCAGAACTCTTGGTTTATCATCAATGCCAAATATTTGTTCTGCGGAGATATAAATTTTGGGTCTAATAATTTATCCCCTCCTCATCAATTCTAAACTACCTTTTCACTATAAATTAACGACATTATTAAGAGAGCTGTTACAACCCTTTTATTCAAATCTCAATAAATGCAAATGAAAAAGGATGAGAAGGTATTAAAAATTAAAAAACTCATTTAAACTTGACAAGTAGCGACTAAGATTATATATTATACTATGACTAAAGATTAAAGGAGGTAATGTTCAATGGAACTCATCAGATGGAAGCCTTTCAGATAGTTCTTCACCCTTCCTGAGCGGCTCGACCGACTCTTCGACGAGAGCCTGGCTCGGATGGAGGAAAATCTCCCCTCCTGGTGGATGAGAAGGTGGCCGTTGACCGAAATCTACGAGACCGACCAGGAGATCATCCTCAAGGCAGAGCTGCCGGGCATTGACCCCAAAGATGTGAGCATTCATGTGGACGATGGGAGACTGCACATAGAGGGTGAGCGGAAGCATGAGAAGCGAGCGGATGAGGAGAACTATCATCGTCGGGAGCTCGCCTACGGCAAGTTTTTCCGCTCCTCCACCCTACCAACCTCAGTCGACCAGGGGAAGATTAATGCCCGTTATGAAAAGGGTATCCTCCACATAACCCTCCCCAAGAAGGAGGAACACAAGGGGAAGAAGATAGAAATAAAGATCGAATAATCAGCATAACTCAAAGGCAATGGAAGACTAAAGCGCCCCTGCCCTTTTTTTTATCCCCTCCCCCTGGTTGCTTCTAATCCTCTGGACAATGTGGAGGTCAGGTTCTATTTCACCTTGACAAATGAGGATGCTTATGGTAGATATAATAGCTTTGAAATTTATTTTTTTCTACAAGGGAAGGACAAGAAGAGGCACAAAAGAGATTCTTGCGGATATGAATTTTCATCCTGAATAATCTTCTTTGAAGAGAGACGGGGGGATAATCTCTCCCAGACCGTTTCAAGCTACTCACAAGGATTTAAAAAGTGGATAAAAGTGTCCTGGTTATCGGAGCTGGGGTGGCGGGTATTACAGCAGCCCTTGAGTTAGCGAACAGCGGAGTGCCGGTTGCCCTGGTAGAAAAGAGCCCGGGGCTGGGTGGTGCAGTTGCCTCATATTGCTGCAAAGCCACCGACCAGTGCAACAAGTGCTCGGTATGCGTCGCCAATCAAAAGATGGAGGAGCTGCGGAGCGCGACCAATCTTTCACTCTTCACCAACTCCGACATTGAGAAGGTAGCCCGCAGTGATGGCGCGTTCCAAATCACGGTAACGCGCAAGCCCACCTATATTGATGACGATAAATGCGTTCGTTGTCAGCTGTGCGCTGAGAAGTGCCCCACCACGCCAAGCTCCATTTTCCTCCCTCCTCCTCACTCACCTTTGCAGAGCTATGTAATTGACCTTGATAGGTGTGTGCATTTTCAGGGCAAAAAGTGTAAGCTTTGCCAGGATGTATGCCCTACGGGAGCGATTGACCTTTCTCAAAAAGCAAGGGAGGAGAACCTTCAGGTGGGAGCCATCGTTGTGGCAACCGGCTTTTCTGCCTTTGACCCCACCAGGAAGAAGAGATATGGCTATGGAGCTCATCCCGATGTGATCACAGCCCTTGAATTGGAGGAGCAGCTGCGAATAGCAGGGAAGCTCAGCCGTCCCTCCAATGGCAGCCAGCCCAAACAGATAGCCTTTATCCAATGCTTCGGCAGCCGGGATGCTCATGTGGGGAACAACTACTGTTCCCGAGTCTGCTGCACCTACACCATGAGGCTGGCAAACCTTCTCAAGTTCAAGCTCCCCGACTCAAGCATAACCATATTTTATATGGACATCCAGACTTTCGGAAAAGAGTTTGAGCAGTTTTATCAGCAGTGCCGCCAGAAAATTCAATTTATCCGTGATATACCCTCTCACATCCAGCAGGATGGGAATAACCAGCTCCTGATAACCTATCAGGACAGAAAAGAAGGCAAAGTGGTGCAAAGCAATTTCGACCTGGTGGTTCTTTCCGTGGGCCTTTGTCCGAGAGAAGATACCGAGAAGCTGGTTGAACTGTTGGGACTGCAGACTAACGAGCACGGCTTTTTAAAATCGCTAAGCCCCCTGCAAACCAACGAGACAGAGGCAGAGGGAATATTCCTTGCCGGCACCTGCCAGGGACCCCGGGACATAAGCGAATCTATCGCCCATTCTATCGGTGCGGCGGAGAAAGCCCTCGCCTATCTGGGAGCCAAATAGATGACAGAGGAGAAAAGAATAGGGATTATTCTCTGCAACTGCGGGGGAAGTCTTGAGGGTCATTTAGACCTCAAGAGACTGAAGGAATATAGCCAGGGTCTACCCCAGGTAGCTTATGTTGAGGAGCTGGGCACCTTTTGCCTTCCGGAGGATCCTCAGAAGATAGCCTCCATCATCAACAAGGAGAACCTCTCGGGCATCGTATTAGCCGGGTGTCCTCATCGGAATTCCGAAGCCATAGCTTCAGCCATAGCCCGGGAGTCTCACCTGAATCAGCATTTAATCAACTTTGCTCCCATCAGGGAGCAGTGCGCCTGGGCCTATCCCCGGCGGCAAATAGCAACCGTAAAAGCCGAAAGGATGCTGGCATCAGCGGTAGCCCGAAACATCCGTCTTCATCCCCTGGAAGAGGAGGAGTTGTCCGCCGAGAAAAGCGTCCTTATCATAGGGGGAGGCATTGGGGGCATTCAGACCGCTCTGGAACTCTCCCGCCTGGGATTTGGAGCCACCATACTGGAGAAGAAGTCCCACCTGGGAGGACTGATGAAAGGCACTGCCGCTCCCTTCGATTCCGTAACCCAACCTCTGGAGCTAATTTCCTCCCGCATAGAGACCGCCACGCAAGACCCCAGGATAGATATCCTCACTTCCAGCGAACTGGTAAAGCTGGAGGGAGAGCCGGGCAGATTCCAGGCTCATATAAAACATAAAAGAAAAAAGAAGACTATAACAGCGGGCGCCGTAGTGGTGGCTGCCGGCTATCTGGTCAGTTTCCCCAAGGAGAGCTATGGATTCCCACTCTCTGAACGAGTCATCACCCAATCGCAGTTATCCGCCATACTGGCTGATGAGAAGAAGACCGAGGCTCTGCTGGGGGGAAATAAAGGAAAAGAGAGGAATCTCATCTTCATCCTCGGAATGGGCGGGGAGAGCACTCCCTTGACCACCGCCTTCACCCTCAAGGTATCATCGCTTATTAAAGAAAAGTATAAGTGGAACATCTTCATTATTTACAACAATATCAAAGTTGCCGGCGAGGGACTGGAGGCGCTCTTCCGTCAGTGCCGCAGTCAGGGTATTATCCTGTTAAGATACGATGAGCCCCGTCCCGGGTTCACCGTCAGCAAGGAGAAAATAGACATCCGCCTCAGCGGTCTGCTCACCTCATTGGAAAAAGAGGAGGAGGTAACTATCCCCGGTCACCTGATGGTGGTCGAAGAGCGGATAGAGCCCGAGCCCGACTTTGAAAACCTGGCTCAACTGTTGGGAATAAATGTTGACCCTCAGGGCTTTCTCCAGAAGGATAACCCTCATCTGTTCCCCATTGCCACTAATAAGGCGGGAGTCTTCGTGATGGGCTCTTGCCATCATCCCATGCTGCTGCCATTTATTATGGAAGAGGCGGCGGCAACAGCTTCCCATATCGCTGAGCAACTCTCTGAAGGGAAAATCAGGGTCTTCAAAGAGAGGGCAATGGTAGATAAGGGTAAGTGCACCCTTTGCCTGACCTGCATTCGTCTCTGCCCCCACCATGCCATCTCTTACGACCGAGCAGCGGTCATCTCGGAGGCTTTGTGCCAGGGCTGCGGAGTCTGCGCCAGTGAGTGTCCGGCAGAGGCGATAGAGATTAGAAACTATACCACCCATCAGCTTATGGCTGAGATAGGAGTTAGCTGAAAGGCTTCAAAAAAGGGGGATTTAAATTGCCAAAATATGATGTTGCCATAATAGGAGGGGGACCTGGAGGTTATGTGGCTGCCATAAGGGGAGCCCAGCTGGGCGGGAGAATCTGCGTGATAGAGAAAGGAGAGCTGGGGGGAACCTGCCTTAACTGGGGCTGTATCCCCACCAAAGCGCTCATCGCCTCCACCTCAGTGCTGAGATACATCAACGAGGCAAAGCGCTACGGGATAAACATCAAGGGCGATGTAGAAGCAGACTTTCCAGCCATTATGGAGAGAAAAAACAAGGTGGTAGCCACCCTCGTTAATGGTATAAAGACCGTATTCAAAAGCTATGATATTGACCTCATAAAGGGCACCGGCTCATTCCTCGCCCCCCATAGGCTTAAGGTAACCCTCCCCGATGGCTCTACTCAGGAGATAGAGGCGGAAAAGGTGCTCATCGCCACCGGTTCTGTCCCCGCTGTCATTCCAGCCTTCCCCATCGATGGGAAGAAGATCATCTCCAGCGACGAAGCCGTCAACCTGAAAGAAGTCCCTAAAAGCATTCTGATTATCGGCGCCGGAGCTATCGGCTGCGAGTTTGCTTTCATTCTGCACGAACTGGGCTGTCAGGTTACCATGGTAGAGATGCTCGCTCATGCGGTCCCTCTGGAGGACATAGACACCTCCAAGACCATGGACCGAGAGCTAAAGAAGCGCAAGATCAAGCTCTACTGCAGCCAGAAGGTTCAGAAGGTCAAGGAAGACGCTGATGGGATGATGTTAGCCACCCTGGAAAGCGGCGAGGAGATAAAAGCCGAAAAGGTGCTGGTCTCCATAGGGAGAGTCTTTAATGTGAAGGGGCTTGACCTCGAAAACATCAAAGTAGCCCAGGGAAGGAGGGGTGACATTCTGGTGAACGACCGCCTGGAGACCAATGTCCCCGGAGTATACGCCATTGGAGATGTGATTGGGGGAATTATGTTAGCTCATGTCGCCTCAAAAGAGGGGATAGTAGCCGTCGAGAACGCTCTGGGCGGCAATAAAAGGATAGACTACCGGGTGGTGCCCGCGACCATCTTCAGCAATCCTGAGATTGGCAGCGTCGGTCTGAAAGAGAGAGAAGCCAGGAAGCAGGGATACGACATCCGCATAGGGATGTTTCCCTACCGGGCTCTGGGGAAATCTCATGCCATGGGTGAGATCGTGGGACAGGCGAAAATCATCGCCGATGCCAAAACCGACAAGATTCTGGGGGTCCACATCGTGGGGGCGCATGCCACAGACCTTGTCCACGAGGCTGCTATAGCCATCCAGCACGGATTAACCGCTCAGCAGTTGGGTGATACCATACACTCCCATCCTACTTTATCTGAAGCTCTTATGGAAGCCGCCCACGATGTCCACCAGATAGCTATAGATATGCCCAAAAAAAACTAAAAAAGGGAAATTTTTAAATGGTCTCAGATATGTTAAACTTAATCGCAAAGGAGGCCCAATAAATGGGAGACGAGGGTTACAAGTTTCACAAAGAGCATTTATGGTTTAAGGCGGAAGGCGATACCGCGTTGGTTGGTATCACCGATTACGCCCAGCAGCAGTTGGGAGATATTGTATATGTTGACCTGCCCGATGTAGGGGACGAGATTAAAAAAGACGAGTCCCTGGGGGAGGTCGAGTCGGCTAAAAACCTCTCCGACCTTATTGCGCCGGTAAGCGGAGAGGTAATCGAAATCAACAACGACGCCGTTGACGACCCCTCAATCATCAACAAAGACCCTATGGGTGAGGGATGGCTTCTCAAAGTAAAGCTGTCCGACCCATCAGAGCTGGACGACCTCCTCTCTGAAGAAGATTACAAGAAATTGGCAAAATAGCCTGAGAGAAGTCCATCTGTCTGGGGAAAGAGGGGTAGTGTGAGGTTGTAAGGCATGAGCGACCAGGAGAGCCTCGGGAAGGAATCCGACGATTTTTGTCCACGAATAGTAGCCTTCTGTTGCCAGCGTTCAGCCTACCGTGCAGCAGATTTAGCAGGGGAGATGCACCTTGGTTTTCCCGAAGGGCTTGATATTATTCAGGTCCCTTGCACCGGCAGGGTCGACCTCGTCTATCTGCTGCGGTCACTGGAAGAGGGCGCCGATGGGGTGCTCATCCTTGCCTGTTTTGAGGACAACTGCAAATACATCTCAGGCAACATACGCGCCCGCAGACGGGTGGAGTACGCCCGAAAACTCCTCAAAGAGCTCGGACTGGAGGAGAAGAGGGTAGCCATCGGGAACCTCGCCTCTAACACGCCCCATCGGTTTGTAGAGCTCACCCAAGCAATGAGGGAAGAAATTAAAAAATTAGGACCAAGCCCCTTGCGGGCTAAGCAATAAAGATTAAGGACTTATCTGAGAGATGGGCAACGAACAGAAAAAAGTTGGCGCAGTGCTGGTAGTGGGAGGTGGAGTCGGCGGTATGCAAGCCGCCCTCGACCTGGCGGACTCCGGCTTCAAAGTTTACCTGGTAGAGAAAAAGAGTTACATCGGCGGAGTAATGGCTCAGCTCGACAAGACCTTCCCCACTAACGACTGCGCGATGTGCATAGTAGCCCCCAGGCTGGTGGAGACAGGAAGGCATCTCAACATAGAGACCATCACCAATGCTGAGATAGATAAGGTCGAAGGAAAACCGGGAGACTTCAAAGTCACCGTCCGCAAGAAAGCCCGATACATTGACCTTGACATATGCACCGGCTGCGGAGAATGCGCCAAAGTCTGCCCTGTGGAGATAGGGAGTGAGTTCGACCTGGGAATGGTCAACCGTCATGCCGCCTATCGGGGCTACCCTCAGGCGGTCCCCAGCGCCTATACCATTGAGAAGACGGGGATAGGACCCTGCACCCTTACCTGCCCTGCAGGGGTAAACGCTCACGGGTATGTGGCGCTCATAGCTGAGGGAAAATTCGCCGAAGCGCTGACCTTGGAGAGAAGACGGAACCCATTCGCAGGTATCTGCGGGCGAGTCTGTCACCACCCCTGCGAAATAGCCTGTCGCCGGGGCGAATATGACCAGCCCATTTCCATCTGCCACCTCAAACGTTTCCTGGCAGATTGGGAGCTGGAGCACGGACCCCTCCCCCTCCCCACCATAGAAAAGCCCAAAAAGCAAAAAGTGGCTATTATCGGCTCCGGTCCGGCAGGTCTGGCAGCCGCCCACGACCTCGCCCTGATGGGATACAAGGTCACCATCTTCGAAGCCCTGCCAGTAGCCGGAGGAATGCTGCGAACAGGCATCCCTGCCTACAGGCTGCCCCGCGATGTGCTCGACTACGAAATAAAAAGAATTACCGACCTGGGGGTGAAGCTCAAGCTCAATACCCCCATCGGCAAGAAATTAACTATTGATGCCCTCAAGAAGAAGGGTTATAAAGCCATCTTCATCGCCATAGGCGCCCATAAAGGACTGAAGCTCCGCATCCCCGGAGAAGAAGATTATGAGGGCTTTATGGACTCTGTCAGCTTCCTCCGCCAGGTCAACCTCGGCGAAAAAGTGAGCCCGGTAAAGAGGGTGCTTATCATCGGCGGCGGGAATGCAGCCATAGATTCTGCCCGCGCCTCTCTGAGGATAGGCTGTGAGGAGGTATTCATCGTCTATCGGCGGTCGCGTAAGGAGATGCCCGCCAACGAGCCAGAGATTCAAGCGGCAGAGTTCGAAGGGGTAAAAATCCACTACCTGGCTGCTCCGGTGAGTATCCTCGGCTCCAATGGCAAGGTTACCGGCATGGAGTGCATCCGCATGAGGCTGGGGGAGCCTGATGCCAGTGGTCGCCGAAGACCTATCCCCATAGAGGGGACCGAGTTCGTAATAGAAGCCGACCGCATCATCCCTGCCATCAGTCAGGAACCCGACATTTCCTTCCTTTCCGCTGACCATAAGTTCAATATATCCCGCTGGAATTCCTTTGTGGTAAATGAGGTCAGCTACCAGACCAATATCCCGGGAATCTTTTCCGCTGGGGATGCGGTGACCGGACCCAACACGGTCATAGATGCCATTGCTGCCGGTAAAGAGGTAGCCATCTCCATTGACCGGTATATTCAGGGGAAAGACCTCCTGGCTGACAGACCGGAAAAGAAGCCCTGCGAGGGAATGCCAGGACAAAAGGCAGGACCACCCAAACCCCGGCAGGAGATGCCTGCCCTAACTCGTGAAAAAAGGGAAAAGAACTTCAAGGAGGTAGAACTCGGCTTCACCGAGGAGATGGCTGTTGAAGAAGCCAGGCGATGCCTTGATTGCGGCGTATGCTCCGAATGCCTGGAGTGTGTTAAAGCCTGCGAAGCCAAAGCCATCGCCCACGAGATGTCTGATGAGCAGTTAGAGGAACTGTCGGTCGGAGCCATAATACTGGCTCCCGGCTACCAACTCTTCCCCGCTGAGCAAGCTCAGGAGTTCGGCTACGGCAGGTTCCCCAATGTGGTCAGTAGTCTGGAGTTTGAACGCATCCTCTCAGCCAGCGGTCCTTATATGGGGAAGGTGTTGCGACCCTCCGACCAGGATAAGCCGAAAAAAATTGCCTTCATCCAGTGTGTCGGCTCACGCGATGTGGAGAGAAACTACTGTTCGTCTGTGTGCTGTATGTACGCCATTAAGGAGGCGGTTATTGCCCGGGAGCATGATCCTGATATCGAGTGTCACATTTTCTATATCGACCTGCGAGCCTTCGGCAAAGGCTTTGATGAATATTACGAGCGAGCCAAGGAGAGCGGCATCAAGTTTACCCGCTGCCGCCCATCTTCGGTGAAAGAGATACCCCACAGCAAAGACCTCGTGGTCCGCTATCAGACTGAGGACGGAAGGTTTATCGACGAGGAGTTCAATCTGGTGGTGCTCTCCTGTGGTCTCCAGCCGCCCGAGGGTGTGGAAGAGTTAGCCTCCACATTGGGGCTGAAACTCGACCAGCATAAGTTCTGCCAGACAGAGAAATTTACCCCCATTGAGACCTCCCAGCCCGGTGTTTTCGTCTGCGGACCCTTCTCCGAACCCAAGGATATACCAGAAACGGTGACCGAAGCCAGCGGCACCGCCGCTTTGGCTATGGGGATGTTAGCGCCTGCTCGAGGGGAGCTGATCAAGGAGAAGGAATATCCTCCTGAAAAGGATGTAACCGGGCAGCCACCCCGCATAGGGGTATTTATATGCCATTGCGGCAAGAACATAGGGGGCGTCATTGAAGTGAAGAAGCTGGTAGAATATGCCAGCCATCTCCCCGATGTGGCTTATGCCACCGATATGATATACACCTGCTCCCAGGATGCCCAGGAGATTATGAAACAGACCATCGAAGAGCACAAGCTGAATCGAGTGGTGGTCGCCTCCTGTACCCCCCGAACCCACGAGCCCCTCTTCCAGGAGACCATCCGCCAGGCGGGGTTGAATCCCTATCTGTTTTCCATGGCCAATATTCGAGACCAGTGCACCTGGGTTCACATGCACGAGGCTGACAGCGCCCTGGAAAAGAGCAAGGTGCTGGTTCGTATGGCTGCTGCCCGAGCCCGCTACATCCAGCCCCTCCACAAGGAAACCATCGGTTTAACCAAGGAAGTCCTGGTCATAGGCGGTGGGGCAGCTGGAATGGTAGCCGCCCTCAATATGGCGGATGAAGGATACAATGTCCATCTGATAGAGAAAGAAGAGGTGCTGGGAGGCAACCTGAGGCATATTTACTACATCCTTGAGGGGATAGACCCTCAGAAATATCTGGCAGAGCTGATAGATAAGGTCACTTCAAACCCAAAGATTACCGTCTACCTGGGAAGTGCTCTTACCGGGTTTTCGGGATTTATCGGCAACTTCCAGGCTGCCATAAGCACCAACGGCGGACCGCCGGAAAATATAAACTGCGGAGTAGCGATAGTAACCACCGGAGGCACTGTCTACCAGGGAGAGGAGTATCTTTACGGAAAGGATGACAGAGTCATTAACCAGCAGAACCTGGAGGAGACCATCTATCACCATCCGGAGCGGATAAGAGAGCTGGGACAGGTGGTGATGATCCAATGTGTGGGTTCGCGAGAGCCCGACCATCCCTCCTGCAGCCGCATCTGCTGCGGAGAAGCGATAAAGAACGCATTGAAAATCAAAGAGATAAGTCCATCGACCGATGTTTTCATCCTTTATAGAGACATCAGAGCCTACGGCTTCCGGGAGAAATATTACCGGCAAGCCAGAGAGCAGGGGGTCTATTTTATCCGCTATGAGGCTGAGGAAAAGCCCGAAGTAACCAACGAGGGAGCGCTGAAAGTCAGAGTTAAGGATTATATCTTCGGAGGAACAATGGAGCTGAGACCCGACCTGCTGGTACTGAGCACGGGAGTCAGAGCCCATCCCGACAGCGAGGAGCTGGCTACCATGCTTAAGGTACCCTTGACTCAGGAGAAGTTCTTCCTGGAAGCTCATATGAAGCTCCGACCGGTTGACTTCTCCGCTGACGGCATCTTTCTGGCGGGGCTGGCTCATTATCCGAAATATATTGACGAATCGATTGCCCAGGCACGGGCGGCGGTATCGCGGGCAAGCAGAGTCATCTGGCAGGATACCTTGCAGGTGGGAGGAGCTATATCCCGGGTGGACGAGAACCTGTGTGCGGCCTGCCTCACCTGCATCAGGGTCTGCCCTTATGATGCCCCCGCCTTCCGTGATGGAGTAGCTTATATTGAGATAGCCAAATGTCAGGGATGTGGAATATGTGCCGATGCCTGTCCTGCAAAAGCAATACAGCTATTGCATTCCACTGACCAACAGATTATAGCTATGACCGACGCTTTGGCTGAGGCAGCTTCCTGAAGAAATGGGGGAATCAGGATTGAAGGAGTTTGAACCAGAAATTCTGGCTTTTGCCTGCCACTATTGTGCCTATGCAGCAGCCGACCTGGCAGGCTCTATGAGGCTGCAATACCCCACCAATGTCAAAATAATAAAGCTTCCTTGTTCGGGGAAAATTGACATTATCTATATTTTAAAAGCATTGGAAGCGGGAGCCGATGGCATACTGGTGGCCGGGTGACTGGAAGGAACCTGCCATTACCTGGAAGGTAATTCGAGGGCAAAGCAGAGAGTGGAGCATGCCAAAAAGCTCCTTGAAGAGATTGGTATGGAAGGGGAGCGGGTGGAGATGGTCTTCATCTCAGCATCGGAGGGAAATAGATGGGCGGAGACCATAAGCCAGATGAGAGAGAAACTGAAAGAGCTGGGACCCAATCCCCTTAAACAGAACCGAGGGAGTGGAAAATAATGATAACCGCTGTAAGGAAGCCACTCAACGAAATTATAGAAATGGTAGCCCCCTGCGAGAAGATATTGGTAACTGGCTGTGGCACCTGCGTTACTATAGATTACTCTGGCGGGGCTAAAGAGGCAGCCATCCTGGCCTCGCAGCTGCGTATTGCGCGGCGGCTGGGAGGGAAAAAGCTGGAAACCCTGGAGCAGACGGTGGAGCGACAGTGCGAATGGGAGTTTGTAAAAGAGTTTACCGACCATGCGGCTGAGTGCCAGGCGATAATAAGCATGGCTTGTGGAGCGGGAATACAGACGGTAGCCGCTGCCTTCCCTGATAAGCCGGTCTTCCCCGGAGTCAACACCCGATTTATCGGAATGCCCCAGAAACAGGGTGTCTGGGAGGAGAGATGCATCTGCTGTGGCAACTGCGTTCTCCATCTTACCGGTGGGCTTTGCCCATTTGCCCGTTGCGCCAAGACCCTTCTCAACGGACCCTGCGAGGGGTCGCAGGACGGCAAGTGTGAGGTGAACCGAGAGCTTGACTGCGTCTGGCAGCAGATATACGACAGCTTAAAAGAGAGAGGGAGGCTGGCTGACCTGCAGAAGATATTCCCTCTGCGCGACTGGTCTACCGGTGAGGATGGAGGCTACCGGATAACCGTCAGGGAGGATATGATGCTATGAACGCCAACAGCGGTCTGAAAAAGCTATTAGCCAAGGAGGAGTTTGTAGTCATTGCCGGCATCGGTATCCCCCGGGGGGCTGATTTCAAACCACTGGAAGAGCGATACAAGCTATTAGAGAAGAAGGTCAATGCCTTTTATATACCCGATAACCCGGGAGCAAATGTCCACCTACTGGGTCTGGCAGCAGCGGTCCACCTTGAGAAGCTGGGCGGGGAGACGGTGCTGGAGCTGAACTGCCGGGATAGAAATCGCATCGCCATCCAGAGCTCTATTCTGGGAGCGGCTGCTCTGGGTATACCCAACCTTCTCTTCTCTACCGGCGACCATCAGACCCTGGGCAATTTCAGAGGGGCTAAGAGGGTCTACGATGTGGACCTGACTCAGGCCATCCAGGTAGCCAGGGGGATGAGGGATGAGAAAAAATTCTCCAATGGTGAGGAGGTAGCTCAACCGCCCTCCATCTTCATCGGTGCCGAGGCAAACCCCTTTGCCGACCCCTTTGAATTCAGAGCAGCCCTTATGGCGAAAAAGGTCGAAGCAGGTGCGGACTTTGTTCAGATCCGAGCGGTCTTCGACCTGGAGCGCTTCGGGAAATGGATAAAGCTGGTGCGGCAGCAAGAACCCCTTCAGAAAATCCCCATCCTGGCAGGGATAATACCTCTGGTCTCGGTGGAGCAAGCCAAATCCCTTCAGGAAGCACCGGGGATGATAGTGCCCGACTCCATCATCCAGCGGCTGGAAGCGAGCGGCAAACCCGAGGATGAGGGCATCAAGATAGCAAAGGAGATTATCGCCCAGGTGAAGAAAACGGAAGGGGTGAGAGGGATTGTGCTCCACGCCAGCGGGATGGAAAGCCTGGTGCCCGACCTCATCAAATAGGATGGTTATTCTGAATAGCTTAATGCACTTCTTCTTTGAATGGAGGATTCAAGGGAGCTGAGACAATGGATAAGGTGTTAACGCCGGAAACCCTGAAATCGGATTTTATAGACAAAATCGCCCAGGAAAGCGACCAGAATGTGTACCTCTGCTATCAGTGCCGCAAGTGTGCCGCCGGGTGCCCGGTCACCTATGAAACTGACTATACCCCCTTCCAGATAATTCAGGGGGTGATATATGGCCAACGGGAGCTGGTGCTCAACAGCAAGATGATATGGCTATGCACCACATGTGAGACCTGCACCACCCGCTGCCCCCAGGAGATAGATATCGCCCGGGTGATGGATGCCGCCCGAATTATCGCCCAGCGAGAGGGAATAAAGGCTAAATATCCGGTGGTGCCCGCCTTTTTCCAAACCTCATTACAAAATATCAGTTGGTTCGGGAGGCTGTACGAGGTGGGACTGATAATGATGCTCAAGCTGCGGACAAAGGATTTCACTAAAGATATGGGCCTGGGGATAAGGATGTTCTTAAATAGAAAGCTCAAGCTCACTCCCAAGCCCACCGCATTGCGAGAAGTAAGGCGGATTTTCAAGAAAATCAAAGAGATAGAGGAGACCAGTTGATGAGATATGCCTACTACCCGGGATGCTCTCTCCACTCCACTGCCTTTGAATATGACCTCTCCATGAGAGCTGTGCTGGAAAAGCTGGGGATAGAGTATGAGGAGCTGCGGGGATGGATTTGCTGCGGCACGTCCCCGGCTCACTGCAGCTCGAAGCTTCTGGGGGTAACCCTTCCAATAAAGAACCTGGCTATCGCCGAGGAGGACGGCTTCCGGCAGATGATAGTCCCCTGCGCTTCGTGTTTCTCCCGGTTGAAGATCGCCCTGCACGAGACAAGCGAGAATCCCGAGCTAAAGGAGAAAGTGGAGCAGGTCCTCAACTATGCCTATCAGGGTAGTGTTGAGGTTCGCCATCCTCTGGATATCCTCTATAACGAGGTGGGACTGGAACGGATAAGGGAATCGGTCAGAGAAAACCTCTCACGGATGAAGGTAGTGTGCTATTACGGCTGCCTCTTAACCCGTCCCCCCAAGGCGGTTAATTTCGACCAATGTGAGTATCCTATGACCATGGACAACTTGCTAAAAGGCTGCGGAATAGAGGTGCTCGACTGGTCTTACAAAACCGATTGCTGCGGTGCGGGGCAGGCTTTGGCACTGACCAATATCGTAGTCAAGCTGAGCCGAGACATCCTGGACAACGCCAAGCAGGTGGGCGCCGAGGCAGTGGCAGTAGCGTGTCCGCTGTGTCACAGCAACCTTGATGCCCGACAGAGTGAGATAGAGCAGACTTATAAACTGAGTCTCAATCTGCCCATCTTCTATTTCAGCCAGCTCATCGCCCTGGCTATGGGAGTGGACAAGAATAAAATAGGATTGCAAGGGCATCTGGTAAATCCCTTTCCCCTGCTCAAAAAAATAAAATCCCCTTCATCCCCTGCCAGGCCGCCGTCTCGGGGATAAATCTTTTCCTATCCATTTCTTTCTTGATTAAATATTATATGTCCCTAATCCCCTTGCTCTATCATAATCAACCCAAATTAGGACTGTAATTAAGACCCTTGGACAGTTGAATCGGCTGAAAATTTACCATATAAAAGAGCCCCTAAAAAGTCAAACAACTAAAAATAGCAATTTAGCGGCTTACTATCTCTGTCACAACGGTGAAGGTATTGTTCTTAGACAATAAGCCCATAATATAATAACACCTTACGGTTTATTTAAAGGGAGTTGTTTGTAAAGTCAATTTTGGCTCCAGGGGCATTTTTTATGTTGACATTGCTCTATTCTATGCTAATAATTAAAGCATAGTAACCTTATATTTTTTAAGGAGGGGTAAGATGAAAGCAAAAAAACTGTTTGGCTTTCTTCTTGTTGTGTTTTTATTGTATTGTGGGCTTTCCTATGCCATGCCAGAAGCCCGTCCGCTTCGCTTCCCGGCAATTTACCACAACCAGATCGTATTTACCTATGCCGGCGATCTCTACACGGTTCCATCAACAGGCGGGGTTGCTCGCAAGCTGACCAGCCACGAAGGCTTCGAAATCTTTGCCCGCTTCTCGCCTGATGGAAAGAACATAGCGTTTACTGGGGAATATGACGGCAATCGCGAAGTTTATCTATTACCGGCAAACGGCGGGGTACCTGAACGGCTTACATACACCACCTCCCTCAGCCGTGATGATGTTTCAGACCGTATGGGTCCCAATAATATAGTAATGGGATGGAAGCACGACAATAAGCATATTGTTTTTCGCTCGCGCATGCGGGAATGGAATGATTTCAATGGTCAGCTCTATCTTGCTTCTGTTGATGGCGGAACTCCGGTACAGTTGCCGCTGCCGAGGGGTGGATTTTGCTCATTCTCTCCCGACGATAAAAAGTTTGCCTATAATCGTATATTCCGTGAGTTCAGAACCTGGAAGCGTTACCGCGGTGGAATGGCGGATGATATCTGGATCTACGACTTTGATACAAAGAAAATAGAAAACATCACCGACAATCCCGCACAGGATATTTTCCCCATGTGGAGTGGCGACAAAATCTACTTCCTTTCCGACCGTGATGAGAACAAAAAGATGAATCTCTATGTCTATGACATGGCGACCAAAGAAACAAGAAAATTAACCAATTTCACAGAATTCGATATCAAGTTTCCTTCTCTTGGTTCTGAGGCTGTTGTGTTTGAAAACGGGGGCTACATCTATCGCTTTGATCTGGCCGAAGAGCAGGCGGTTAAAGTTCCCATTGTCATAGCTAACGATATGGTTTCTGGACGCGATAAGATTGTTAATGTAATGGACAAGATAACCAATTATGAAATCGCTCCCGATGGGAAAAGGGCATTATTTGGCGCCCGAGGTGAAATCTTCACGGTGCCAGCAAAGCATGGAAATACACGCAACCTGACAAACACCTCTGGATTTCATGAACGAAACTCAAAATGGTCACCAGACGGTAAATGGATTGCTTATATTTCCGATGCCAGCGGTGCCAATGAAATCTACATCATGCCGCAAGATGGTGCTGAAAAGCCTCAGCAGATCACAAAAGATGCTGACACTTATAAATATCAAATATACTGGTCTCCCGATAGCAAAAAACTGATCTGGAGTGATAAGAAACTCCGCCTAAATTATGTTGACATTGAGACGAAGAAGACCGTTGAGGTAGCAAGAGCAAAAGCTTGGGAGATACGCCAATACGCCTGGTCTCCAGATAGCATGTGGATTGCTTATGCAAAACCGGAAGCAGAGGCTATGACAAAGGTCTATCTTTACTCCCTTCCGGCAAAAAAGACATACGAAGTGACGGATGGTTGGTACTCTTCGAATAGTCCTTCCTTTAGTTCGGACGGAAAGTTTCTGTTTTTTGTTTCCGACAGAGATTTCAATCCTATTTATAGTCGAACAGAATTTAACCATGCCTATCTAGCTATGTCCAGAGTCTATCTGGTAACATTGTCTGCCGATGAGAAATCACCCTTCGAGCCCATAAGCGATGAGGTCGAGCTCAAGCAGGAAGTTAGCGAGGAGACCGGAAAATCCGGCAGTAAACTTGCACCAGACAAAAAGGACAACCTTCAGGAAAAGGAAGTTCAGGTAAATGTTGATGCCACTGGTTTAAAGGAGCGAATCGTCGGTCTTCCAATCGAAATCGCCTATTATTATCATATTACATCCGTTGGAGACAAAATCTACTACATGAAGAGGAAGGATGGGGAGAGGAAAGCATCTTTGAAAATGTATGACCTGGAGGAAAAAGAGGAAAAGGATTTAGGTTATATCAACGGTTACGAAATCTCAGCCGATCAAAAGAAGATGCTGGTATCCCAGGATAAATCCTACGCCATCATTGACCTTCCGAGAGCTCAAATAAAAATCGAGGACAAGCTGGATTTATCCCATATGGAAATGAAGCTGGACCGAAGAGAAGAGTGGAACCAGATTTTCGATGAATGTTGGCGCCAGATGAAGTACTTCTTTTATGACCCCAATATGCATGGGGTTGATTGGGAGGCGATAAAGCTTCGCTACCAACCACTGGCGCAGGCAGTGAACCACCGTGCCGACTTGACCTATGTCATTGGAGAAATGGTCGGAGAGCTGAACATAGGGCATACCTATGTCGGCGGCGGTGATGTACCAAAGCTTAAGAAGCTTAAGGTAGGGAGGCTTGGCGCCCAATTTGTACGGGACCCAAAAACACGCTTTTACAAAATCGCCAGGATACTGAAAGGTCAGAACTGGGATAAGTCCCTGCGCTCGCCCTTAACCGAGATCGGTGTTAATGTGAAAGAGGGTGACCACATTATAGCCATTAATGGAAAGCTGACAAACAAAATGACCGACATGTATGAATCCCTGCTAAACACTGTAGGAAAGCAAGTGACCCTTAAAGTGAACACCAAATCCGAAGAGAAGGGAAGCCGTGAAGTTGTTGTTGTCCCTATTGAAAATGAGCAATCCCTGCATTACTACAACTGGGTCCAGAACAATATTGAAAAAGTCAATAAAGCTACCAACGGGAAAGTCGGCTATATCCATGTACCGGATATGGGAGCAAGAGGTCTGAGTGAATTTGTAAAACATTTTTATCCACAACTCCGGAAAAAGGCGCTGATCATCGATGTTCGGAGCAATGGCGGCGGTAATGTTTCTCCTATGCTTATTGAACGGTTGAAGCGGGAGATAGCCATGGTGGGTATTGCCCGCAATACCATCCCAACTCCTGACCCTGAAGCGATAATATTAGGTCCCAAGGTCTGTTTGATTGATGAGTTTTCCGCCTCCGATGGGGACATCTTTCCGTATCGTTTCAGGAAAGCTAAACTCGGCAAATTAATCGGAAAACGCACCTGGGGTGGCGTTACCGGGATTCGTGGTTCCTTGCCCCTTGTTGATGGCGGCTTTTTAATGAAGCCCGAGTTTGCTATCTATAGCGTGGACGGGAAAGAATGGATTATTGAGGGACACGGTGTTGAGCCTGATATTCCTGTAGATAATGATCCAGCCAAGGAGTTTGCAGGCATCGATGAGCAGTTAAACAAGGCTATTGAAGTCATTCTCGAAGAGTTGAAAACCAAAGGAAGGGAATTGCCTTCACCTCCACCTAATAAGGACAAATAAACAAATTCCCGGCCTGATGTTTTGCTTTTGAGGTAAGAGGAAAAGGCTATATCCGTATTTAATCTCTTACCGAATATGAAAGGAGTAAAGAACCTTACCGCAAAAAGTGGTGTGTGGTCGTTGCAAATATCCCCTTCCTGTGCCGGGCACAATTCTTGGTCTCCGCCAGAGGAAGTAGCAAATCCTCCTCAGAATTTGATTAATATAGTTCGACCCAAGCTAAAGCTGACCAGTCAGTTTCTCCGCCCCTACTATCCAGTTCAAGAGAAAACTGCTAATTGTTACTGTTATTTTAAAGGTTGAATTATAGACTGAAAATCAAGAAGGCTAAGTTTGTATTTATAAAAGAAGAATGACACTAATGTCTAAGGATAAAGCCTTCTGGGGCAAAACAGCACTGCTTTCCTCTGCCGGAATAATGTTCCCTCTTTGCACTGCTTTAGGATATGGCTGGGGATATCTGATGGACAAATGGCTGGGCACCAAGCCCATCTTTTCCATCATCTTCCTCCTTTTAGGGATAGCCGCCGGGTTTATAAACTTTTTCCGCGTTATTGCCAAAGTTGAAAATAAGTAGCTGGACACTATTGAAGGACGAGGACCCACTGGTAAGGAGAGTGGGACGAAACGCCCTCATCTACCTGATAGGGCTTCTCGTGGTAAGCCCCTTGCTCTTCGGCTGGAGCTTCGCCGGGGGATGCCTGATAGGGGGAGTAGTCGCCATTTTAGCCTTTCAGTGGCTCAAAAAGGGGAGCGACATCATTTTGAGCGGGAAGAAGAGGGCTTCTTTAGTGGCGAATCTTTTCAAATTTCTCCTTCGTTTTCTCTTGATTGCAGCGGCGTTATATGGTAGTATTAAAAGCAATTTTTTTGATGTTAACGGCATAGTTGTGGGACTATCCGCTATGGTCGCTGGAGTAATAGGAGAAGGTTTTTATCAGACGGCTCTAATCTTCAAGAAGCGGTGACGACGAATGCCTGAAGAACATTCACTCCTGTACAGCATTATTAATCCGCTTCTGGTGAAGCTGTTCCATCTACCCGGGGGTACCTCTGTCATTCCGGAGCATGTCCTTATGGCCATGGTGGTAGTGGTGGGCTGTCTTATTCTATTTCCTCTAATTCGAAGAAAGCTCAGACCAACCAACCCGGGCTACTTCCAGCAGATGCTGGAGCTGGGAGTGGAGTGGTTGCTTCGGCTTCTCACCAGCCATATCGGTCCTCAGGGAAGGAAATACCTCCCCCTTATTGGCACACTGGCGATATTCATCCTTTTCGCCAACCTCCTCGGCATAGTGCCCGGTTTTCTTCCACCTACCAGCAACATCAATACCACCGTTGGGTTAGCATTAGTCTCCTTTTGCTATTACAATATGATGGGGGTCAGGGAGAAAGGCCCGCTAAAGTATCTGAAGCAATTCGGCGGAACTGTATGGTGGATATCCCCTCTGATCTTCCCTATCGAGGTCATAAGCCACTTTGCTCGCCCCCTTTCCCTCTCCATCAGGCTTTTCGGTAACATCTTCGGCGACCATGTGCTAATAATGGTATTTTTTTCTCTTTTCCCTCTATTCATCCCTCTGCCGATGATATGCCTGAGCCTTTTTGTGGCGGGGATACAGACCTACATATTTGTCTTATTGTCAACCATTTACATCGCTGGCGCGGTGGCTGCAGGGGAGCATTAAGTGGGAGGGAAATCAATCCCATGGGGAGTAAGACTTTAAATTGTCGCCAAGAAACTAAAGGGAATTTATCAAACTCAACCTATTACTTTCAAAAGGAGGAGGGCTAAAGTGTACCGGAAACCGTTGATAATGCTGTTCTTAGCAGGGATGCTTTTGCTGATAGTAGCTCCAGCCTTCGCTCAGGAGGAGAAACCCTTGAAGGAGACCGACCCCAGAGTAGCTATATGGGCTATGATCCTCTCTGCAGCTGTGATGGGTCTGGTCTCCTGTCTTTGCGCCTGGGCACAGAGCAGTGCCTTAGCATCGGCTTGCGAAGGGATGGCTCGAAACCCATCGGCGGCAGGAGATATAAGGGGGATTCTCATTATAGGGTTGGTATTAATCGAGTCCCTGGCACTGTACAGTTTGGTGGTGATCTTCATTAAAATTTAAGCTTCTTGAAGATAGCCCACCCTCCGGAGATGGGAAAAAGAGAGAGTTTTCCCAAATGCTTTGACTTCCCCTCTCCCAGGGAGCAGATGCTACAAATTTCCCTGACTGGGGAGGGGTGGAGACTGTTGCCCAGAAAACATATATTCGTTTATAATAAAGTATTATTAAACCCTCTCAGGAGGTAAGATGGAACCTTTCGTAATCAAGGACGATAAGGTAAATGTGGCGGAGATTATGGAGCACATCCGCC
The DNA here is from genome assembly GCA_005223145.1 of bacterium (candidate division B38) B3_B38. Classification (GTDB taxonomy): domain Bacteria; phylum Acidobacteriota; class B3-B38; order Guanabaribacteriales; family B3-B38; genus Guanabaribacterium. The sequence goes on from NJBL01000001.1 coordinate 64,849, forward strand.
AGCAAATTGAGAAGAAAAAGAGGGTATTGTATACAGAAGAGGAACTGGAAGAACTGGCAAAAACCAAGCTGAGCTCCTACATTCACTCCTCTGAAGTGAAAAGCTCCTTTGCCGAGGAGCTTCAAGCCCTGAAAGCCGATTGGAACATCTCCATATCCCTGGAGTCCCTCTACAAATCCCACCCCAGCCTTTATGGGAGGATGATCTACCGAATCAGGAAGCTTCTCCGCCCCGTAACAAGGTTCTTTATGAACATTGATGTCCTTTTTCCTGAATTTCATAAGCAAACAAAGCTCAATCTCAACTTCGCCCATCTACTCCATAATCTCATTCTGGAACTTACCAAGCTGAGACTGGATCACGACGAATTGAAGAGCCGTCTCGAGGGCCTCAACCAGCGTTTGGAACATCAGACCAAAAGGGAAAGAACCCTGGAAAAGATGGTGGTTTTCAAAAAGACCACCTCCCCAAGTAAAGGGACCAAAAGGGGAAAAAGCTCTCCTGACAAGGACAAAAGGTGAACTCAACCCCCCATCTACCCACGCTCTGTTTAGGTGCAAAAGAGAACCCTTCGCCCCTGAGGATTGCTTTTGTCATCCAGCGATATGGCTTGGAGGTCAACGGGGGAGCAGAACTCCTTTGCCGATGGGTAGCAGAACATCTGGCTAAATACTGCCAGGTGGAAGTTTTCACCACCCAAGCCCTCGATTACATCACCTGGAAGAACTATTACCACCGAGGAAGAGCTCTGGTAAACCAGATTCCGGTCAGGAGGTTTCCGGTCAGAAGGGTAAGAGACTCTTACAAATTTGGGCTGATTCAGGAATATGTCTTTAACCATCCCCATCAGGAGAAGGATGAGCTCCGCTGGCTCAAAGAAGAGGGTCCTTACTCCCCTGCCCTGATAAAGGAGATAAAGAGGAAAAGGGGGGAGTTTGACTACTTCATCTTCTTCAGCTACCGCTATTATCACTCCTATCATGGCATCAACGCAGTCCCTGAGAAGAGCATCCTGGTCCCCACCGCCGAGCACGACCAGGCTATCTACCTGAGCATCTTTCGCCCCTCTTTTACCCGACCCCTGGCTATTGTTTACAGCTCATTGGAAGAGAAGGCTCTGATTAACCAGAACTTTCACAATGAAGAGGTTCCCAGCAATATAGTGGGAGTGGGAATTGAGCTTCCGCCAGAAACCGATGCTAACTCTTTCCGCCAGAAGTTCAATATCCCCGGAAGGTTCATCCTCTATTTAGGTCGCATTGACGAGAATAAGGGCTGTCCCCAGCTCTTCCGTTACTTCCTCCGCTTTCTGAACGATACCAAAGAGGAAGAGCTCCAACTCCTCCTGGTAGGCTCCAGCATAATAGAGATTCCTGAGCACCCTCAAATCCGTCATTTAGGTTTTCTTCCTGACCAGGACAAGTTCGATGCCCTGGCTGCTGCTGAGCTACTGGTTATGCCCTCCTTATACGAAAGCCTCTCAATAGTTTTGCTGGAAGCCTGGGCAATGGGCAAACCGGCGTTAGCCAACGGCAAGTGCGAGGTTCTCCGAGGGCAATGTCTCCGGAGCAATGCTGGGCTTTTCTATACTTCTTATGAGGAATTCCAGATGGCGCTGGAGTTACTGTTGAAGAACCCATCTCTTTCAAAAGCCCTGGGAAAGAATGGAAGGAAATTCTGCCGTCAGAATTATAGCTGGGATATAATAGAGAAGAAATACATCAATCTGATAAACCAACTGGAGAGCAGACGAAAAGCAGGAACCCCAAAACCGAGGGCTTAAAGAGGGGGGAAGCTATGGAAGTTCATCAGATGCTCGTCTCCATGTGCTATGGCGATGCCATCACTGATTACAGCCTGGAGATTCAAAAGATTCTCAGGCGTCAGGGATACCATTCGGAGATCTTCGTGGAGATGTGCGATAGCCGTATGTGGAAGCATATCAGGAGGTTCGAGGAATATCCTAAGATAAGCTCCCCCTCCAACATTCTTATCCTCCACTTTTCTATCTTATCTCAAGTTTCAAAGTTAGCTTATCATCTTCCCGATAAAAAGATTTTGATCTATCACAATATCACACCCAGCATCTTTTTTGCCGACTTCCATCCCCATCTGGCAGGGGAATGCTACCATGGTAGGAGGGAGCTTAAGGCGTTTAAGGATAAGTGTGATTTAGCTCTGGGGGACTCGGAATTCAACCGTCAGGAGCTGGAAAACCTGGGGTTCCCGCAAACCGGGGTGCTCCCCATTATCCTCAACTTCCGGAAGTTTGAACCGGCTCCGGACCCGCTGGTCCCCCATCTCTATCCTAAAGGGAGAACCACCTTCCTCTTCGTGGGTAGGATGGTACCCAATAAAAGGGTGGAGGATATAATTAAGCTCTTTTACTGCTATCATAAATACATCAATCCTAAATCGCAGCTGATACTGGTGGGGGAGTACCGGGGTTTCGAGCGATATTACGACTCTTTAAGGAACCTTAGTGCCGAGCTCTCCCTGGAAGATGTTCATTTCACCGGGCATGTGGAATTGGAGGAGTTGATTGCCTATTATAAAATGGCTGATGTTTACATCTCCATGAGCGAGCACGAGGGGTTTTGCGTTCCCATTCTGGAAGCTTTCTACTTTCAAACACCAGTAGTGGCATACAACTCTGCCGCAGTCCCTTATACCATGAGAGGAGCTGGGGTAATGGTTAACCATAAGGACCACCCCCTGATTGCCGAACTCATCCATCATATCCTAAGCCATCCGTCCCTAAAGGAGGAGATTATCGCTTCTCAGAACAGAATCTTAGCAAATCTAAAACAAGCCAAGAGTGACCGGTTATTATTGAAATATGTAGAGATGGTGGCAGGTCGATGAAGATAAGCCAGTTAGTCCCGGCCATGCATTATGGGGATGCGATAGGGGATAGCGCCCGCAGGATGAAGCTTCTCTTCCTCCAGCGGGGCTATGAGGCTGAAATTTACTCCCTTACCATAGATGAGAGTCTGAAAGATGAGATAAAACCCTTCGCCCAGTTCCACCAGGAATATCACTCTGATGACCTCGTCCTGCTCCACTTTGCCCTTCCCTCTCCTATGACCAACCATTTCAAGGAGCTTCCAGGAAAGAAGCTCATCATATATCACAATATCACCCCGCCGGAGTTCTTCGCTCCATATAGCTCGGAGCTGGCTAATATAGCGGCAGTAGGAAGGGAGGAGCTTGCCTCCCTGGCTCAGGTAGCAGATTTGGCCTTAGCAGACTCCGAATATAACCGCCAGGAGATGGAACTATTGAATTTCCCACGCACCGCCGTATTGCCTCTCTTCGTAGACCTGAAGAGGTATAACCAGCCCTCCGACCCCCTGGTGCTCCAGATGTTTGGAGACGACTCCTTAAATATTCTGTCAGTGGGAAGGGTAGTCCCCAATAAGAAGATCGAAGACCTGCTGAAGATAACATCCTACATCAGGCACTATCTCACCCCGCTGGTCAGGCTCCTTCTGGTGGGAAAATATAACCTCCTTCCCAATTACTACCACCTTCTGATGGAGCTCAGTGCTGACCTCGGGCTCACCCATGAGCAGGTCATCTTTACCGGTCATATCAGCCCTGAGGAATTGGTAACTTATTACAAAGTTGCCGATATCTACCTCTCTATGAGCGAGCACGAGGGGTTCTGCCTCCCCTTGGTAGAAAGTATGCACTTTAAAGTTCCTATAATAGCCTATAACTCCACCGCCATCCCTTACACCCTGGGTGGTGCTGGCATACTGGCGAAGGTCAAGAATATACCAGAGATTGCTGAGCTGTGTTATCATCTGGCAAACAACCGACAGCTACGACAGCGTATTATCTCCACCCAGCAGAGGCGTCTTCGAGATTTTGAGACCTCCAAGTTAGAGAGGCTCTTTATACGGTACATCAGCGAGGTTCTGGGATGAAATTAGCCTTTGTCATCCAGCGGTATGGCGCCTCGGTAACCGGAGGGGCGGAGACCCTGTGCTATCAGTTGGCAAGGCGCCTTAGCCCCTGGTATAAGATCACCGTCATCACCACCTGTGCCCAGGATTATACCACCTGGAAGAACCACTTCCCCGCAGGAGAGTCGACCCTGGAGGGAATCAGGGTCTTAAGATTTCCGACGAAAAGAGAACGGGATATGACGGCTTTTAACCGCTATTCCGATTGGCTTTACAAAAACCCCCATCGGAAGGAAGACGAGCACCACTGGCTGGAGCTTCAGGGACCCCACGCCCCCTCCTTAATCGAATATGTCAAAGGGCACAGTGATGACTTTGACCTGTTCATCTTTTTCACCTATCTCTATTACCCCACATATTGGGGTTTGAAGGAACTGGGAGATAAGAGCATCCTCCTGCCCACCGCTCATCAAGAGCCCCCTATATTTCTGAATATTTACCAGAAGGTGTTCAGCTCGCCTGTGGGGATAATCTTCAATACCCCTCCAGAGGCTGAATTTGTGCGGAAGAATTTCCCCCTGAAAGGGGTTCTCTCAACTACTATAGGAACCGGAATGGAAATTCCTGGAAAGCTCCCTGCTAAACAATTTATCCACAAGTACAGGCTCACCAACGCGTATATTCTTTGTGTGGGAAGAATAGAGCCCGGTAAGGGTTGCCGGGAGCTTTGCCACTACTTCGTCAATTTTAAACAGGGGGAGGACGAGGTGGAATTGGTCTTCATCGGGACCCTGCTGATGGAATTACCCCGGCATCCCAGCATAAGGTATTTAGGCTACCTTTCCGAGGAGGAGAAGTTAGCCGCCATGAAAAAAGCCGAGGTGGTGGTGATACCATCCCCTCTGGAGAGTCTCTCCTTGAGCCTGCTGGAGGCTTTCTCGGTCAGAACTCCAGTGCTGGTGGATGAAAGGAGCGAGGTTCTCAAGGAGCACTGCCTGCGGAGCAACGGAGGTCTCTATTACAGGGGGTACGATGAGTTTTATTATAGCTTGAAGCTCCTCTTATCAAGCGGGCAATTGAGGAGATTGATGGGAGATAACGGTTTTACCTATGTGAGGGAAAATTACGATTGGCAAAAGATTGTTAAGCGTTACACGGAATTTATAAGCCTGGTCTTTCAACAAGTTCGGGAAAGGAAAAAACACTCTTCAAACCCCTCCATTCCTTGACCCTATCAGCCTGCGCCCGATTTTCTTCTGTATTCTTGCATGATGTCAACCCCTGCGCTGGTCCCTATGCGTGAAGCCCCTGCTTCTACAAGTTCTGTGACCTGCTGAAGAGTTCTTATGCCACCGGAGGCTTTTATCCCGATGTCAGGATGAAGATGATGGCGGATGGCGACCACGTCTTCCACCCGGGCACCACGGGCGAGGAAACCGGTAGAGGTCTTCACGAAAGCCGGCTTAACCCTGTTGACCACCTCTATCATCCTCTTCAGCTCCCCCTCTGTTAGCAGGCCCACCTCCACAATCACCTTGTGCAGGCACTCTGGGGTTTTAGAGATTATCCCCTTGAGTTCCCTTTCCAGGTAAGGGAAATCCCCGGATTTCAGAGCCCCTATGTTGATGACGATATCGAGCTCCTCCGCCCCCTGCCGAAGGGAGTCGATGGCCTCGAATATCTTGCTGGTGGTGGAGTTCCCCCCCAGAGGGAAGCCAATCACCGTACCTACTTTGACGGGGGCTTTCCTGAGCTTCCTGACGGCAACGGGAAGGTAGCATGGGAGAAGGAAAACAGAGTGAAACCGGTAATTAAGTGCTTCCTTACACAGGCGAAGGATCTCCTGCTTGTTTGCCTCGGGCTTCAGCAAGGTATGGTCGATGATAGAGGTCAGTTCATATTCAGAGGCAAACATCTCTTCCCCTCCCCAATAAAAAACCCCTTCGCCATGAAGGGGCTTTCGTTATTCACTAATTTAATAAGAAAGTTGCACCCTGTGAGGGAAAAACTTCTTGAGGACCCTCCTTTTGACTATCCTTTTTGGCTAAAGCGCTTATGATAAAGGAGGTGGCGGAGAGGTCTGTTCTGCTTTTTGTAATCGCTTGTTTATGCGGTCAATACTCGCTTTGTATTGAGGATCAGGTTTGAGAGTATAAGCCTGCTCGTAAGCTTTGAGGGCATCTTCAAACCGCTTGTTCTTTTCATAAATGAAACCCAGAGAATCGAATATCGCTGGGTCGTCAGGTAAGAAGCTGGCTGCTCGTAGGAGATAGTCGACTGCTTGTCCAAAGTCTTCTACCATCTTATAAGACTCTCCCAGCAGCTTCATAGCACTGCCGTTATTCGGCTCAACTTCTAATACTGCTCTGAAAGACTTAATAGCACCCTGATAATTCTTTACCCCCAGATAGGCGTTTCCCAATATAAAGCGGATTTTTGTATTACGGGGAGCTACTCTCTCCCCCTGCTCTCCTACTCTCACCGCATTGGCAAATTCACCCTTTTTAAGGTAAGCCCTTCCCAGAAAGACGATAGATTCCGCATCATTGGAGTGAAGCTTTATTGCCTGGCTTAAGGCTTTTATAATTCCGTCGGTATTGTCCAGCTCCACATAGCATTTACCAAGATTGCTAAGAACATCGTAATCTTGAGGCAGATGGCGAGCAGCTTCTTCCAGTGCGCTGGCAGCCTGCTTGAAGTTTTTCATATTTATGTAGCACATCCCCAGCAACTTGTTTAAAGCGCCTTTCTCCTTGGTTTTGGTAGCAAACCCTTTGCTCCTGTTTAAGGTGCTGATAGCCTCCCGATAATTTTTCTGCATATAGTAAATGTCGGCGAACTCGTATGCAGTAGTGAACTTCTGGCTATTGTCCCGAGTAATTGCCTCAGCCTTCTTAAGTTCGGCTATAGCCTGATTAAAGTTTCCCAGCTTCTTATAACAACGTCCAATCATAAACTGGGCATACCAGAAATCGGGAGCCATCTCTAAAGAGGCATGAAATTCCTTAATAGCTCCCTGATAGTCTCCCTGAGTATAGAGCTGATAGCCCTTTTTATGGTCAGCAAAGGATGGAAGGGAGATAAGTAAAGCAAGAATTATCCCTAAAACCGCATTTCCATATCTTGTGCACCTCATCTCTGCCCTCTCTAAATTCTCTTTGTTTCAACCTCTTTCAATTATTAAAGCCATTATTTCAACAAAAGGATTACCCTTTTCCCCTCATAAGAAATCAGACCTTTCTCTTTATCTTTATAGCGAGAAGCCGGAAAAGGCTACTTTGTAAGTTTAAACTGCACTGTCAGAGCATAGATTACTGGAACAGGAACACCATTCTGCAAACCTGGTTTAAATTTCCACTGCTTCACCGCCTCCAGGGCAGCGTCATCAAAGCCGAAAGCCTTGCCAGGGCTTCTCAGTATCCGAGCTTTCACTACATTTCCATTTTCATCGATGATCGCTTCAAGGATTACTATCCCCTCAATCCTCGCCTTGCGGGCTAACTCCGGATATTTGGGATACACATCCTTGATTTTTATGGGCGGGGAGACATCCCCTCCTACTCTCAAGGGTTCAGGAGGAAGCTGGGGGGGACCGAAGTCGAATTCAGTGTTAGGCGGTGGTGGCTCGTATTCATCGACTATCTCAGCCCACTCCTGATAGGGCTCGGGCTCGTCGGGGGTGGGGTCTGGTATCGGTATGGCCCTTGTCTTGGTCTTCACTGTAGCAGTGGTGGTCCTCTTCGGAGGCTCCTTTTTCCTGGGTGGGGGGAGCTTAAATTGCTTGATAACCACCGCTTTTTCCGCCTTCTTCTCCTCGGTGACTACTCTTTTAGCTTCGGGAAATACAATCCACATCATCAGAGTATAAAAAGCAATAGAGATTATGGTAGCAACTTTAAGGGGTTTACTCTCCTCCTCACTGGCGCCATAGTAGGTTCTTAGCATGGCGCTCATTTCTCCCCCTTTAGGGGTTACCTTTTTATCTTCTTGGTTCATTGCAGCTCCTACACTTCAAAAGGATAATTCCTTTTAACAGACCTCCTGCTAAAAATTAATCTTATTCAGAGACTCCCCCTAACAGATCGCTCCAGGCTTCTATCTCTTTTCGGCTGGGAATGGCTATATTTATATGCTTATCGTTGGTAGGGTCATCATCCCGATTTTCGGGATACATATCGAACTCCAGCTGCTTTAGCTCATCGAAGACATCGACCATATGGGCATAAAGGGCGTTGGGCTCGCAATGGATTATGACTGGCTTGGTGCGGTTGATCTCCACTTTATTCCTCACATATTCCTGTATCTCCCTGAGCATCATCGGTTTCTGGTCTACCATAATGCTTCCATTTTCCAAAATGTGAACGTAGATAGCCTCTTCCGCCCTTGCTAAGGTTGCGGGTGCCTCTTTAGGGAGGTTGAATAATATCCCTTTACTGACAGCGAATGTCGAGGTTATCATAAAAAGGACTATCAGCAAAAACGCAATATCAGCCATGGAGCAAGTGGGTATCTCGGCCTCTTCCTTCTTTCTCTGCAATCTCATATCATCGCCCTCCTATTGTCTCCTGCTCGGTTAAAAGGGTTACATTCGCCGCTTTTGCCTGCCTCAACTGGTCCATTATGCTGTCAATTATCTCGTATCGGAGATTAGAATCCGCTTTGATGATGAAGCTGTGCAGTGGGTCGTCCCCCAAGACGACTGCTGCGAAAGAGAATATATCCCCGATATTGCCAATGGCGTAGCTCTGCTCCTCTCCCGAGGTCACATTTATCAGACCTTCGGAGGTTACAGCAATAATGGCTGCCCCTTCAGGGGTATCGGTCCTCTCCATACTTCTGGGGAGGGTGACCGGTGTGCTGTCCACAGCAATTGTGGTGGAGATAATAAACAGAACAATCAGCAAAAAGGCGATGTCAGCCATGGAGGCGGTAGGGATATAGGCCTTGATATCTGAAGATTTCTTGAATTTCATTATTATTCACTTCCGCTGGTTGGAGAGGCTTCCATCTCCACAAAAGTCTCCAGCAACATATTAGAACCGGTCTCCATATCCATCACAAAGCGGGAGACTCGAGATGAAAACCAGTTATAAAATAATAGTGCTGGAACAGCAATAGCCAACCCTGTTGCTGTAGTGATCAGAGCCTGAGCAATCCCAGCAAAAACAGCCGCTGGATTCTTCAGCCCTTCCCTTGCCAAGGCTTCGAAGGAGACAATCATCCCCGCCACCGTGCCCAAGAACCCAAGTAGGGGACTTACATTAGCCACGGTAGCCAGTATCGGCAGACCCCTCTCCAGGCGGGCTAATTCGTGAGTTACAGCAATCTCTATCGACTTCTCAATCTCTTCATCTGTTGCCCCGTACTTCAGCAAACCAGCCTTCAGAATGTTAGCAATTGGTCCCTTGTATTGTTCGCAAACGGATATAGCCTCTTTTACGCTCTTCCTCTTCAGCAATGCCACTCTCATCTTGTTAAGAAAATCTTCAACCTTTATCCTCGATTTAGCAAAAACCCACCAGCGCTCGATAATAAACGCCAGCCCCAGAATCGCCATCAATAGCAACGGCCACATTACCGGACCGCCCCGCTGAAAATAATTCAAAAGTGTCCCCTGAATAAAACTCACTTCTAAACCCTCCTAAGCTTTAAGATTGACGATTGGAATAATACGATTTCTAACTTCCCGCGATAGAGCGATATCCGACCTTCTTCTTGGGCAAATATTACCTTCTTCATCACCTCCCTAACATCACCGTTCCTACTAAATTCTAAATTATAATGACCTTTTATCCCCTTGTCAAGACTTTTTATGACTTAATATTTTTATCACACCAGGCTCGTTTCTTTTGAGGTTCTGAACAGAATAAGTGCCTTCCCTCTGATGGTTCTTGGTAAACTATTAACCTAAATACTCCCTTATCTTTTATTAAATTATAATAATACTCCCTTCTAATATGTAAGTGGAATTACACTTCGCAAGCAGGCTAAGATGCTTGATTTCAACAATGAAAGAATTAACAAGCTGGCTTTTATCCGCCCTTTTTACTCATACCTTAAGGCTTCGATAGGGTCCAACTTCCCCGCTCGTGCTGCCGGGTATATCCCGAAGAAGAGCCCTACCAGAGTGGAGAAGCCAAAACCAAGAGCAACAGCCCACAAGGGGACATGAGCTGGAGGCAATTGGGGTATGAGTTTAGTGACTATTGTCCCTAAGATGTAACCAAGGAATACACCGATGATGCCGCCTATCAAGCTTAGAATAACAGCTTCTACCAGAAACTGTAAGATAATATCTCTTCTTTTAGCCCCTACTGCCTTACGGATGCCAATCTCTCTGGTCCTCTCGGTCACTGAAACCAGCATGATGTTCATTATCCCGATACCCCCCACCACCAAAGAGATGCCCACAATTCCAGCCACTACAGCGGTTACACTACCCAGAATGGTGCTAATTCTCTCCAATAGGTCCTTTTGCAGTAGAACCAGAAAGTCGTCCGGCTGACCGCTCCTCAGGGAGTGTTGTTTCCTGAGGGTCTCAGTTATCTGTTCCTTAGCCAGCTCCATATTTTCAGTTGATTTAGACCGGAAGTAGAGGATCAAGCTACGAGTAGCCTCCTCCCCGAAGAGGAGGCGAGAAGCGTTAAAGGGTATAATACAAATATCGTCGGCATTCTGCCCCAGAGCTTGCCCCTTCTCTTCCAGAACCCCTATAATGGTGAAGCTATGCTTGTGGATGCTCACCCCTCGTCCCAGGGGGTTCCCCTTTATCCCCAGGTCTTCCACCACTTTGGTCCCCAGCACGCACACCTTCTTGCGATGGTCATTATCCAATTTGGTGAGAAACCGCCCCCGGTCTACATAGTGATTGTTTATCTCCTGAAAGGATGATGTGGTGCCACATATATTGGTAAAGGTGTGTTCGTCGGCAAACTTAACCGTTGCCCTTCTCTGTAAAAAGGGGGAAAAGTCCTTAACCTCCGAGGCTCTCTTCTTTACTGCCTGCCCATCTTCATAGGTGAGCTCAATTCTACCCAGCATTTCCCCTTCATGCCCGCGGGGACGATTAGGAACCACAATTATGAAGTCGGCCCCCGCTGCCTGCAATTCGGAAGTGATTAAGTAAGAGAGCCCTTGCACTACGGAGACCACGGCAACCACCGCCGCCACCCCGATTATAATCCCTAAAGTGGTAAGGATTGCTCTTAACTTATTGGAGTTTAGAGCCTGCATGGCGAGCTTGATATTTTCTACTATCAGCATCAACCCTTCCTCTCATCACTGATAATCTTCCCATCTAACAGGCGGATGACCCTTTTGGTGTGCCTGGCAATATGCTCTTCGTGAGTGACCACTATTATGGTATTCTCCTGTTCATGGAGCTGGTCAAAGACCTGCATTATCTCCTCCCCCATCTTGGAGTCGAGATTCCCGGTAGGTTCATCGGCTAACAGAAGGGAGCAGTTATTCACCAGAGCCCGGGCAATTGCTACCCGTTGCCGTTCCCCCCCCGACAGCTCGCTGGGTTTATGTCTCACCCTATCTCTCAGTCCCACCACTTCCAGTGCTTGAAGAGTTTGTCTCCTCCTCTCCTTGGCTGAGATATTAGAATATATAAGAGGGAGCTCGACATTTTGTAATGCGTTGGCCCGGGAGAGGAGGTTAAAGGTCTGAAAGACAAAACCGATCTCCTTATTCCTTATCTCCGCCAATCTGTCATCATCCAGGTGGGCTACCTCCATATCGTTCAGAATGTAAGAGCCACTGGTAGGGGTGTCCAGGCACCCTATCAGATTCATGATGGTCGATTTGCCCGAACCTGAAGGTCCCATAATAGCTATGTATTCACCGGCTTCCACCTCCAGGCTGACCCCATCAATAGCCCTGATCTCGGTTAGACCCATCTTGTATATCTTGCTGATATTGGACAACTTAATGAGCATCTTAAAATATTTCCTCCTAGGTTCACGATACATTTATGGATACCTCTAAACTCTCCCCCTCCATTTCTTCCTCTTTTATCTTTACTAAGTCTCCATTTTTAAGGTTCTTTAGGTTACGATAGGGACCGGTGATTACCCTGTCCCCCTCCTCAACACCTGAGAGAATCTCCACATCAGTGTCATCGCTGATGCCGGTGGTAACCGGGACCATCTTAGCCTTATTCTCCTCAATTAGGAAGACCACATCCTTCTCCACTTTTTTCTTTTTTCCTTCCTCGATAACCTCAATCTCTCGCTCCACTACCGACTGCAAGGGGACGGCGAATATATCGGAACGGAAATCGGTCTCAATCTGCGCCCGGGAGGTCATCCCCGGCTTCAGGTTCTGGTCGGGGTCCTCCATGGCTATCTTCACCTGAAAGACAGAGACATCTCCCTCCTTGGTGGCAGAGGTGGCAATATCCATCACCTCCCCTTGATATTCCTTCCCCTCTATAGCATCAACGGTGACCTTTGCCTTCTGTCCGAGGCGAACCTTGTTAATCTCCGTCTCGTCCACATTTACCGTGGACAGCACTTCGCTCATATCAGCTATGGTCATAATAACCGTGCCCGGGTTGTTCATGGTGCCGGTAATAACGGTCTCTCCCTCTTCGGCGTTAAGCTTGGAGACTATTCCCGACATAGGAGCGGTGAAGGTTGTCTTCTTGAGCTGGTCTTCCACTCTCTCTAAAGAAGCGCGCGCCTGGGCGACTTCTTCTCTGGCAGATTTGAGCTGAACCTCAGCAGAATCATACTTCACCTGGGCTGCCTCCAGCTCCATCTGGGAGACGAACTCCTTTTGGAACAGAGACTTTACCCGCTCCAGGTTGTTGCGGGCATCCCGGAGGTTCACCTCCGCTTGCTCCACATTGATCTGTGACATCTTAAGATAGGCTTTCAACCTCCTCACCTCAGCCTCATATTGCTGGGGGTCAATCTGCAGTAGAAAATCGCCCTTATTGACCCTCTGACCCTCTTTCACTGCCAGTTTCACTATCTCGCCAATGACATTGGAGCTGATATTGACCTTTATCCTCGGCTCGATAATCCCCGAGGCGGAGACGATAGACATCAGGTCTCGCTTCTCCACCGTGTACTGATAGACTTCTATTCCCTTATCCCGGTCGCTCAGCAGACTGATAAGAAATATAACAACCACAATCACCACCACTAAAAGAATAATGATCGGTTTTTTCACTGTTTATCCCTCACTATGTTTTATAGAATCTTGCTACCCAACAAGCGTTATAACTTTTTACTCCTTATCTTAAAATCTGGAAATGCTGGCTAAAGCCGCCTTTCCAATTATAAAAATCAGCCATAAGGCGATGACCACCGCGGCTGTCTTTTTCTTGCTCAGGTTGATGGCAACGGAATAGCCGAAGACCAGCAAAGCCAAAATCCAGATAGAGAAAAATTCCACCGAAGAAGCCAGATTATATAAAAACTTAGAGGTGGTCTGCGGGTCTAAAAAGGCAGCCGCACTCGATCTCACCAGCCCCTCAGGTGATGAAACGCTCCCTACCGGTCGAGAAAGGAGCAAAAGTGTTGTAATGATGGAACTGATAACACTGGGCATAAAGGAGTAAGTTGTGACCGAGAAGACCTTTCTAAAGGTACTCTCCCCTGTCTGCAAAGTGAAAATCAAATGGAATACCCCCGAGATAACTAACAACATAAGGGGAAAGAACAGAATAACCCCCCCATAGGGAGCATATTTCCCTATTCTTGTAGATACTTCCACCGCCCGTTCAACATCTTCCTCCGACATCTCCCCGCGTTCCAATCTCGGAGCCAATTGCTCCCTGACTGCGGCTCCTATATCAATCCGGGAGGTGATCAGGACAACCGAAATAAGGCTGAAGATTATTATGACCACCAGGGGAATTACCCAATCGGGCTTGGAGGCAATATAGGAAAAGGTTTTCCCCGGGGAAAACAATACGCCCCCTATACGGCTCAGCCATCCCATACTTTCTAATCCTTCTTTTTTCTCTTCAGTCATCTCTCTCTCCTTTTATTTTTATTAATAATTATAACGCCTTTTTCAACAAAAAGTTCCTTCATTTTTAAATATACGCATTTGCCTCTTAATTATTCACTTAAAGTTACTACTCAGCAACCTTATGACAGGAAATCATATGCCCTGTCCCCACCTCCTGCCAAAGTGGTGGCTGGTGAAAGCACTCTTCCTCTGCGACCGAGCACCGCGAGCTAAACCGACAGCCCAATGGGGTACTCAGCAGGCTGGGAGGCTCCCCTCGCAGTAAAGCCCTCTCCCCCCTGGCACCGGGATTAACTTTGGGAACCGACGAAAAGAGAGCTCTGGTGTAAGGGTGCAGGGGGTGCGCAACGATGTCGGAGCTATCCGCTAACTCCACCAGTCTCCCCCCATACATCACCGCAATTCTGTCGCTGATATGCCCCAGGACCCTCAAATCGTGGGAGATAAGCAGATAAGTGAGCCCCCTCTTCTCCTGGAGCTCCATAAGGAGATTGAGCACCTGGGCTTGCACCGAGACATCTAACGAAGAGACCGGCTCATCAGCCACTATCAGGCTGGGAGCAGACGCCAGAGCCCGGGAGATACCAACCCGCTGTCGCTGACCCCCGCTAAACTGATGGGGGTATTGGTCCTTCGCCTTGGGTTCCAGGCCTACCAGCGACATCAGCTCAGCTACCCTCTCTTCCCTCTCTTTCCCTTGGGCTAAATTATGAACCGTCATCGGCTCGGCAATAGCGTCTCCCACCTTCATCCTGGGGTTCAAAGAGGCGAAGGGGTCCTGGAATATCATCTGCATTTCCTTTCTAAGCTCCGGTGGATATCCTTTGTCGGCTCCGGCTACGCTTTTCCCCCGAAAGTAAATTTCCCCCGCAGTGGGCACCTCCAGCCCCACAATGCATCTTCCGGTAGTGGTTTTGCCGCATCCTGATTCTCCCGCCAGCCCGAAGGTTTCCCCCTCGAAGATGTGAAAGCTTATATCATCCACTGCCCGAATATACTGCTCTCGGGATAAACGGAGACCACCTTTGCTGACAAAATACTTCTTCAGACCGCTCACCGATAGTATTACTTCTATCTCAGTCATAAGCTCCTATTGGCTCACCTGCTGATACTGGTTGACTACCATAGAGGAAACAGCTCACCCGTTGCTCCTCGTTAACTCGGAATAGCGAGGGGACTTCCCGCTCGCACAGGGCAAACCGCTGAGGGCAGCGCGGGTGGAAGCTGCAGCCAGAAGGAAGATGCAGCAGGTCGGGCACCATCCCCTCAATCCCTTTCAGTCTCTTCTTACGCTTTTTTCCTCTGGACGAAGAAAATCGAGGAACAGAGTTTATCAGTCCCCGGGTATAGGGATGCCTGGGGGAATTGAAAAGCGAACTCACAGAAGCCTCCTCAACCACCCTTCCTGCATACATCACCACCACCCTATCAGCCACCTCAGCCACCACTGCTAAGTCATGGGTAATAAGAAGAAGGGAGATGCCCAATTCCCTCCTCAACTCTCCCAGCAGGTTGAGAATCTGAGCCTGGATGGTCACATCAAGAGCAGTGGTCGGCTCATCAGCAATAAGCAAGCGAGGGTAGCAGCAAAGGGCAATAGCTATCATCACCCGTTGTCTCATCCCTCCACTGAGCTGGTGGGGGTAGAAGGAGATCACCTTCTCAGGATCGCTTAGGCCAACCAACCGGAGCCAGCTGACGGCCTTCTCCTGAGCCTCCTTCCGACCCTTCCTCTGGTGGAAGGAGATGACCTCTGCAATCTGCTCACCCACTTTATAGACAGGATTTAAGGAAGTCATCGGCTCCTGAAAGACCATTCCTATCGCCTTACCTCTGACCCCCTGCATCTCCTTCTCGGAAAAGCTCAACAAATCTCTTCCCAGAAAACTGACCTCCCTGGCTATTATTCTGCCCGGAGGGGGGACTAATCTCATTATGGAGAGAGAGGTTACCGTTTTGCCGCAGCCAGACTCCCCCACCAACCCTAGGCTCTCCCCTGCTCTGATGGAAAAGCTCACCCCATCGACGGCTCTCACTACACCCTGGCTGAGGTAGAAATAGGTCTTGAGATTCTTGACCTGAAGCACCTCTTGCGACATCTCCTCTATCTCCCTGTCAACGATGCTGTATGAATATAGCTTCCATATAAATCTTCATATAATAGCAGGCTCCTGATAGACACCGAAGACTTTCCTCAAACAATCGGAGATCTCCCCCACTGTGGCGTAGGACTCCACCGCCTGGAGAATGGGCGGAATGAGGTTCTGCTCACCCCGGGCTGCCTTCTCTACCTCATCCAGAGCGCGGGCTACCAGGTTGTCGTCGCGCTCCCGTTTCAGTTTCCGGAGACGCTTTATCTGCTCCCTCTCCACTCTGGGCTCAATAGTGAGAAGCTGAAAAGGAGCCTTCTCCTCGGTGGTGTATTTATTAACCCCCACCACGACCCGCCTGCCCTCCTCTGTCTCTTTCTGATAGCGATAGGCGCTCTCCTGGATTTCCCTCTGGAAGAATCCTGCCTCGATGGCTTTCAGAGAACCCCCCATTTGGTCGATCCGCTCGATGTATTCCATCGCCTTACTCTCTATCTCGGAGGTAATCCGCTCAATGAGAAAAGAGCCCCCCAGGGGGTCGACCGTATTGGCTACTCCCGACTCATGGGCT
>NJBL01000002.1:0-615 GCA_005223145.1 bacterium (candidate division B38) B3_B38
TCTTGCCTCCATATTCTCGATCGCCAGCGTTTAGATAGTCTTTTCCGTATCCAGAGGAACCACGATAATTTATCTGGAGAACAGCATAACCTCGGTTAGCCAACCACTGTACCTCATTGTCAAATCCCCCTCCATATCTGGACCAGGGACCTCCGTGCACAAGTACTATCATCGGCAAATTTTTAGGTTCTACTCCCATCGGTATCGTCAAATATCCAAAAATTTTCATCCCGTCTCGAGCTCTGTATGAGATAGGTTGCTTTCTTACAAGATTGTACTTTTCCAGCTGGGGACGATCCGAAAATAGCAGAGTAGCTTTCTTGGATTCCCTGTTGTAAACATAATAGTAAACGGGCCCATCATCCATTTCATACCTGACGACCCATATCTTATCCGCCAAATCCCGGCTAGTAATAGAAAAACTCCCATCACGAACTTTCTCAATAATTTCAAAATCCCGCTGCACAGATTCACTTATCACCTGCCACTCGCTTCTGGCACGGCTGAATAGCACAGCTTCCAATTCGTGATTTTTGGGGTGCCTCATAATTTTTGTAACATCGTATTGCGGATCTTCGGCGATTACTTGGGTGTTTCCTGTTTGTATATCCACCT
>NJBL01000002.1:625-75356 GCA_005223145.1 bacterium (candidate division B38) B3_B38
GGCGATTACTTTGGTGTTTCATGTTTGTATATCCACCTTTAGTAAACGAGCTGCGTTTGCATCTACGCTAGAAATCAAATAAATAGCTCTATTATCAGGTGTAAACCCAGCTACATAACTATTGGTAGTTTCATCAGGTCCCCATTTCTGAAACGTGCGCCATGGAGATTTGGAATCATTACGAATTCGAATCTCAAATCCTCCATCTGGAGCTTGTGCTTGAGCTGTTCTGACCTGAAAGTTATTATCCGCTCTCCAAATCCAAACATCTCCGGGGTTTTTTGTATCCAGTTCAACCGCTCCGTTCTTTAGATTAATGCGATACCAGTCATGCAGCTTGCGATCTCGAATGTTCAATCCCACAAGCAATTCGTCTGGAAAGTTTGGATTTCCAAACATGTGCTCCCCTCTGTAAAAGCCAGTTGCATTAACATCCTCAAAAGGAGTCAAGTCTCGAGTAAGCTTCGTTTCAATATTTGTCTGGAAAAGATGGAATGTCCCATTTCCATGGAGATCCTTCAAATAGAGTATGTGCTTGCTATCGTACTGCCAAAAATATATGGGAATACGGTGTTCTTTCGATGTAGTAATTACACGATCGTCCTCTTTACCTAGGGTTCGGACCCAAACATTAAGCACCCCATCATGGGGACTCAAATATGCTAATAGTTTTCCATCCGGAGATATCTTAGGCCCCAACTTTTCAGGATTGCCGAACAAGACACTTCTTGGGATTAAACTAGGTAACCCTGAGAAAGCAGGAACGACTAAGGAAAGCAATCCCAATGAAGTTATAAGAATTAGGATATATAATCGGACTATGAAGCTTGATTTATACATTTGTATTTCCTTTTTGATTTTATAAACCATTGTATCCCAGCAAAAGTGCTTCCTCTGGTTAATTCTATTATGGGTGTTTTAAGAGTCTTAGTCTTGCTAATAGGGATTTCCTCTGAGGGACGAAGCGGTGCCGCAAAGTTGCCGCAAAAGCGGGTATCCTCGGGATTGTCAAAATGACATTTTGGACATTTCACTGTCCGTAACCCCCTTTGCTTGTTTGATAATATCATAATAACTAATGAGAAAATAGTCAACAAGTATTATGGAGATTTAAATCATCTGATATCTCTGCTGCTTAAAAAAGCTTATAATATCTTTTATTTCAATAAGTTATCTTTTTTCTTTAAATCTTTTTTTGAACAATAAGTAAGAGGTGTGGTAGAATTACATAAAAAGAGAGGAGAGACAAAAAGACATTATGGAACTTATCACCACCCATATCAATGCCGACTTCGACTCCCTGGCATCGATGATTGCGGCTTCCAAGTTATACCCCGGGGCAATAATGGCTTTCCCCGGCTCCTGGGGGGATAGCCTACGCCGTTTTATGGCTTCACCTTTTTACTGCTGGAAGGTAGCCAAGCCCCAAGAGGTCGACCTTAATCAGGTCACCCACCTCATCCTGGTAGACACCAAAAAGGCTTCTCGCCTTGGTCCTTTTTCTCAGCTGATTGCTTCCAACCCAGCTCTTAAAATAGATGTCTACGACCATCATCCACTCCAGCCAGACGACCTCAAAGGGGAGATTGAGGAGGTGCGACCTGTAGGGGCAACAGTCACCATCTTGACCAGGCTCATAAATGAGCGAGCTATCCCCTTAGCAGCCAACGAGGCAACCGTGATGATTATGGGCATCTGCGAGGATACGGGATTCTTTTCCTTTCCCACCACCACCCCCGAAGACCTGGAAGCGGCAGCTTATTTATTGAGGTGTGGTGCTGATTTGAACCTTGCCTCGCACTTTTTGAAAGAGGAGTTGACCCTGGAGCAGTTCGAATTCCTCAACGACCTCTTACGCTCTTCCGAGAGGTATTGCATAAAGGGAACCGAGATGGTCATCGCTATTCTCTATAAAGAAAAGTATATGAGCGAGTTAGGAACGGTGGTGCAGAGGTTTATGGATATGCTGAAAATCGACATCATCTTCGCCCTGGTGAAAATAGGCAACCACAGCAGCCTTATTGCCCGCAGTCGCTTTAAAGGGGTGGATGTCGGCGCTGTGGCAGGGACTTTTGGTGGGGGTGGGCACCCTTCGGCTGCCTCTGCCACTATACGAGGGATGAGCCTTCTGGAAGCTCGTGAGAAGCTTCTGTCTCTGCTCTCCGAGGAACTGAGCACGACCGAAGAAGAAGTGGCCACACCCACTTTTTCTGCTATGGGTGAAATTATCACCCGCAACCCCACCCTCCCTACCTCTCAGAACCTAACTTCCCTTATGAGGGAGCAGCTCCCGGCGGAACTTTTCGCCGTTATTGAGACCATCTCCCAGACCGCTGATGGAGTTCCCATCAATGCTTTTCTGGTGGGAGGGTTTGTCAGGGACCTCCTGCTCAGAATCGAAAATGTAGACCTTGATGTGGTGGTGGAAGGGGATGGAATTCAATTTGCCAAAACCTTAGCTCAAAAAGTAGAAGGCTCCCATAAAGGTTTCCCGCAATTCCATACCGCGGTGGTGATGTTTCCTCAGGGATTCAAGGTAGATATAGCCTCTGCCCGTACCGAATTCTACGAAGTTCCCGCCGCTCTCCCAGTAGTGCAGGAAGGCTCACTGAGAGCCGACCTCTACCGCCGGGACTTTACCTTCAACGCCCTGGCAGTCCGCCTTAACAAACCTCATTTCGGGGAATTAATAGACTATTTCGGTGGAAGAAGGGACCTTGATGAAGGTATCATCAGAGTATTACACAACCTGAGCTTTATCGAAGACCCCACCCGGCTCCTCAGGGCGATACGCTTTCAGCAGAGGTTTCAATTCCGGATGGAGGAGAATACCCGTAAGCTGATGAGGGAAGCGGTCGAAAAAGGGATTTTGAACCTCCTGTCGGGCACCCGGCTGATGAACGAACTCCGTCTTATATTTGAAGAGGAGCACCCGGCTGTGGCTATCCAGACCATGGCGGAGTTCGACATCTTAAAGTTCATCTATCCGCATATTACTTACAACCAGACCATGGGGAGAATTCTTGATAATGTTGAGAAGGTCATCTCCTGGTATAATCTCCTTTATAGGGAACCGAAGCCGAAGCTGTGGCTCATCTACCTTATGGGGCTCTTTGAAGAGCTCTCTACCAGCGACCGCGAAGACGGAGCAGAGCGCCTTAACCTTCCTCCCAAAGAGAGGCAGACCCTTAAAGCCTATCCCGGAGAGATAACAACTCTCATTAACAAACTAACCAAAAAGAGAGAGGTAAAGCCGAGTCAGATATACAGCGTGCTTCATCGATGCCGACTGGAGGTGCTCCTCTACACCATGGCGAGGGCTGAGCAGGAAGCGGTAAAAAAGGCAATCTCACTCTACCTCCGCCATCTCTCGCAGGTAAGGCTCAATATATCCGGTGACGACCTCCTGAAGCTGGGCTGCTCGCCTGGACCCCTTTTCAATAAAATCCTCAAAAAGATTCTTCTTGCTAAATTAGACGGGCAGGTCTCCACTCCGGAAGAGGAGCTGGAGATGGCTAAAAAGCTGATAAAATCGTAGCTCTCTATCTTTTTCTGAAACTGCAAAATAATGAGAACCCGGATGGATACATCTGAATGTGACAACTTTATTAATGAAGGAAGATACAGGCTGTGATAGTAATAGCTGGCAAGGAGCAGGTTACGGATAATATGCGCAGGTTATCTCACTTAACTCTTTGTGGATTCAATGCATCAATATCCAGCTCTCCAATGGGTCCTTGGTAATAATCATGTTCGCCGGGAAAGGCACTGAACTTGCCGGAGAAAACGCCAGCCATCATATCCACCCAGAAGCTCTTTCTATAGGTATTGAAGGCTCTGATATACATAATCCAGTCATCCAGAGCGGTTTTAATCTCGTTAATCCCCTCTTCCACCGGGCAGCGTCCTTCGGCAATATTCATGATGGTTCCAAAGATTCTGTCCAGATCAGCTCGGATCCTCTTCTTAGTCACTCTTTCTAAACTGAACCTTCTGGCGTATTTTTGATGCATTATATCTACCACATAATCTATCACCTTTGGCGACTCATCACCCTCTCCGGCTTGAAACTCCCACATGGCATCAATAATATGGGCGACAAACTCAGCGGCTACCTGGTCCAGCACCAGGGGTGGTTGAGTACCGTCAATCCATAAGTAGTTCTCTCGGGTAGGGTCGGTCAATCTTAGATGAAATCGGTGGCCATTAATGGTGGCATGCCTGATACCTTCCGAAGTAAATTGCGGTCTTCTCATATCCTTTATCACTGTATTTTAATGATTAAAGAGGGATAGGGGCTGTTTGATGACAACATAGAATCTGTACTCACTAATGTCAAATAACCTATGATGAGCAAAATGAGCGTTCCAATCCTCCGTTTTTTAAATATATAGACTAATATCAGATTGATTGAGATCAGTCAAGGGGGAAAATGTCGCTTTCGTCCTGAGCTTCCATCATAGAGCCATCATCAGCACAGCGACACGCTTTTGAATCAGTAGGCGATTTTGCACAAAAGAGAATTTCTCTCTTGATTGAGATTTTGGTCTCGCCTATACTCACAGCACCTATTTGCCCATCCTGAAGCCAACTTCATCCAGGATAATCACACCTTTTGGCGTGCGGTTAAATATGAAGCGTATCGTCTTGAGGTCAGTCGGCTGGAACTGCGAATTAGCTTCCACAAAAGCGGAGAGCGGGAGTTCGTAGGTTTGTAGCACAGGCTCTGTGGGATTCTTATATTTCTTCCTTTCCAGATAATTCCACTTGGTAAATTGCGCGGTCAACGCAGGTGGGATAAGCGAAAACTGGCTCAAAGATAAATGGGCTGTGGAGCCGTCTTTAGTAATCAGTTCAATGGTTAAATCTAATGGTTTTTTTTCTTCCTTTGCCTTTTTGCTCTTTTCTGGCTCTTCTTTTTCGTTTTCCTCACCTGGTGTTGGTGGAGCTTCGTTTGCATCGGCAAAGGTGCAAATGAGCAGAGTATCGGGATTGAGCTGCCACTCCTGAGCGAGAGTATCAGGAAGCGTGATGGAATAGCTCGCCATCTTATTCTCTGATTGCTCAGCTTTGTCCTCTGTGTTCCAGCCCAGATATACCGCATTATTATTCTGCGCACTATCATCCTCTCGAAAATTTAATTCCTGCTCACGCCAAACCGCCAGATTTTCTCCTTGCTGAACTCCCCCTGCCACAGTGGTTGTGGTAACATCGACATCCTCCTCATAGTCGCTGACCACCCTTTGGCGGGAGTCCTCAAATTGACTTATATATATGGTTTTAGGAAGCCACTCAGCAATAACCCGGTGGTCACGAAAAAGAGGTATATACTCTTGTCTCCTATGAAGTGTAGCCTCAAGAAAGGCGGACATGTAAACCTTGCCTATCTGGCGTTGTTCTTCTCCTTTCAGAAGCGGTTTTAAGTTTAATAGCCAGTTCGCCGGACCGTATAAATCCGTTCTTCCCCAGATGGTGTTGAACTGACCATGATTAGCCTGGTAAATATAAAGGGCTGATTTAAACCAGTACTGCTCATCGGTAAACTTTACACGCTGGTATTGGCGAATTCCTAAGAATATGGACACATCACTATCGTGAGCTCCCTGCAGAACCAGATAATTAATATTCTTCAACGACACCGGTTTGCTGGCAGGCTTAAATTGACCATCGACTGGCGCAATGGCTATTATCGATTTGATAGAAAAGTTAAAGTCAAACAAGATGGTGGCATCATCGGGATAGTGCGATAGCCTGTTGAAAGCTCCGGCGATGGCCACTGCTTCGCCTCCGCGTGAATGCCCAATAAGGGCAATATTGTTCATATCTACTTTTCGATAAAACGGATTGCCCTCCACTTCGTTCCAGGAACGCCATACCTTGAGATGCTGGAGCAATATCCATCCGCGGGCGGAGTTTTCTTTCATAAGAGCACCGGCCCATGACACGTTTAAGAAATTCTCATCCACGGATACGGTGATAAATCCACGGCTCGCCAGTAGCTCTCCCAGGTAGGCATACCCGGGGTCAGAGAACTCTTCCATCTTGTGGCCTCCATGCACAACCAGCACCAATGGAAATGGACCATCCCCCGCAGGATACCACACACGACCGTTAAGCGGGAAGTTCTTGGGTTCAAACTTCCAGTACCATTTTCTCGCTTTTGCTCTAAAGCCTTTCCATCCCTCGAGGAAAGGCGAAGCATCGACCGTATCGGTTTTCAGGTCCACAGACTCACCATATTCAGGACGGCGTATATCTGTACCGCTGCCATAGAACAGGGTTCGGACTTCATAAATACCGCGCTCAGACGGATTAGGCGCCCGGAGGCTGGGCACGCCGGAGGGAGCATCAAAATCTTCCTTGACCAGATGAGAGTCAGTACCCGAGTAAGTGAGCCATCCGATTACGGCAATATTAAGGCACACTGCCAGAACCATCATCCCTATGGTAATGGCTTTCTTAACAGTTGATGCTCTCTTAAAGCCTTTGCCCACGACGACTACAATTGTAGCCACGAGGAGAGCCTCCACCAGGACGATAGCAACTCCTGCGAGAGGTGCTATCTCGTCAAGCAAGCCGCACATTGGGAGAAGCACAGTGAGAAGCACAGAAAAGACCACAATGGCGGCAACCAGAGCTCCGGTGAAAAGCAGTGGCAATGCTCTGACTAAAGCTGCAATGCCTATGACTACTGCTCCAATCAAAGTAATAGCTATGACTCCAATGAGCGCAAAGATGAGGATATCTACCATAGAACCCAGCCCGGTCCCCAGCAGCGAGCCTATAAAGGCTGTCAGGGCCACAGCAAGGGCAGCTGCTCCCATTGCCGCCGCCTTCCATGTGCGAGGTGCAGGCTTGAGCTTCACCAGTGCAGCTCTAATCTTAGTGGATAGCTTTCTTGGAGGCTTCTCTTTTTTACGCTCCTCTTTTGGTGTTTTTTTGGGATTGCCATTGGTGGTCATTTTATCCCTCCTTTATTGCGTAAAAAATGTGCACTTGCATCTTTCACACTTAAGATATATGAATAAGCTTATATTTGAAACCTTAGCATCTACAATTATAATTGTAGAGGTAAACGCTGCAGTTATAATCTGAGGAGTATGAATTAGTTCAAGGACAGAATCATAAGGATGTCTTGCTTCATTCCCACAAACAGACCTTCTATTTCGGCTTCTTCTCTCAGGCTGTGATTGTAGCGGCAGTAGGTACGACCGAGATTTATAGATGGGATTCCGCGTTCAATGCCGGCATTGGCATCGGTAGAGCCAAGCGGGTCAATCTCTAAATCTTTCACTTTGAGAAATTTAAGAATATCCTCGGCCGTTCTGACCAGAGTGGAGTGGCGAGCGCCGGGCAGCTGGCGGGCTCTGGCATTTTTATTCAGGCTTATCTCTACCTCAACTTCCATCTCATCTGCGACCTGGCGACAAATCTCCTCTATCTGGCGAGCTGCCTTTGCCAGCTCTGCCTGGTCTCCGGAACGCAAATCAATGCTAAAAAATGACTCCTGAGAAACCGCGTTATTCACTTTGCCCCCGCCTATCATACCCACATTATAGATGGTGTATTTTTCAGGCGGCTCGGCAGGAACAGAGATGTTATAGATTCGGTCAATGGCTTTAGCCACCGCTAAATTGGGGTTAGGAACTCCACGACTATTCATGGTGTGCGCACCGGGACCTCTAAATACGACACGACCGCCTCCAAACCCCAGCGCTCCATAGCTCAGACTTCCCAGATTAGCATCCAGGGCGATGAGCATATCGAATTTTTCTTTGCTGTCATCCAGGAAAAGCCTCAATCCCCTGAATCCGATTTCCTCACCCACAGTGGCCAGAAAATAATAATTGTTGGCATGCTTAAAACCTGCATCTTTCAGCGCCCTGATTGACCAGAGAAGGTTGATACAACTGGAAGTGTCATCCCCAACACCTGGTGCTTTGAGAAGATTCTCTTCTCTTGTTACCTTTATCTCCCACACTCCCTGAAAGACCGTGTCCATATGAGCGGCAAAGATAATGTTCTTTCCTTGATTGGTGCCTTTCCAGATGCCAACCACATTGCCAAACTCATCAATATAAGTCTCGTCCAAACCAGCGGCTTCAAATTGTTCTTCAATATATTTGGCTCTTTTCTCTTCGTGACCCGAAGGAGCGGGAATTTCGGTGAGATAAATCCACTCCTCAATAATGGCTTCTCTATTCTTTTCTATAAAAGAGAATATCTTTTGAGCCAGAGGAGATGAGGCTATTTCAGGTTTAAATAATGATTTCTCACTTTGCTGAGTGGAAGAAATAGCAGCCAGGAAAATGAAAGCGACAAATACCAATAAAGTAATGATTTTTTTCATAATGAACCTCCTCATTTTTTATTACTCAAGAGATACATTCTTGTCTATTTTTACCTGAAAGTCAACTGCAATTTTAGTCTCCGTAACCTTCTCATTTTTCGTTAATGACATCCACTTAATTATGGAATACAGTTATCTCTTTAAACTCAAAAAATTCGCCGCAATATCAATATGAGCTCAAATATCGATTTTTCCTTTTAACACTGTTTTATTCTATGGTAACATTGAGTCATGTTAAACTCTGATTTTTTTAAGGAGGTTATCATGAGAAAAAATCGGGTTTTTATCTTTATCTTGGGTATTGTTATTCTGTTCCTGGGGGCTTATTTACAGGGAGATGAGCTTAAAAATCGCTTAACAGTAAGCTTTTATCTTGACTGGGAATATGTGAGCAGTCCACAGATTTCTCCTGAGGGAACTCAAATAGTGTATGTGCGGCGGATAACGGAGAAGATAAATGATAAATTCGAGAGTCACATCTGGACTATAAATTTCGATGGCTCCAGGAATCGACAGCTTATCAAAGGCTCATCGCCTCGCTGGTCGCCGGATGGGAAAAGACTGGCTTATATCTCCTCAGTTGACAACCGCTCTCAAATATTCGTCCGCTGGATGGATACGGGAGAAGCCACTCAGATAACCCATTTGGACCAGAGCCCAAGCAACATAGCCTGGTCGCCAGATGGGAAAAAAATTGCCTTTACCATGCTGGTTCCTTCATTTACCCCGTCTTGGATTAAAATGCCGCCCAAGCCAAAGGGCGCCAAATGGGCTGACCCAGCCATGGTCGTTGACCGCCTGAGCTACCGTAATGATGGTCGCGGAAATAGACCGTTGGGATTCCGTCACATTTTTTCAGTACCTGCTACAGGTGGAACTCCCCGACAGTTAACCAACGGCGATTACGACCATGGAGCACCGCAGTGGAGCCCGGATGGGCAGACTATTATCTTCAGCGCCACCCGAAAACCCGAAGCTGAGTATCTGCCTGGAGGCTCGGAGGTCTATGCTCTCTCATTAAAAGATGGGCAGATTCGCGCTTTAACCGACCGAGATGGACCTGACTCTAACCCTAAAGTTTCTCCTGATGGACGATTCATTGCTTATACCGGATACGACCAAAAGAATTACAGCTACCATGTCAGCAAGCTCTATCTTATGGATTCTGATGGTCAGAACAAGCGCCTTCTCTCGGAGAAGCTGGATCGCTCAATTAGAGGCGTTATTTGGGCGCCAGACAGCAGTGGAATCTATTTCGCGGTAGGCGACAAGGGAACCTCCAATATTAATTTCGCGCCTGTAAGCGGAACTATCAGGCAAATCACCAAGGGAACTCATATGCTTAGCTCCCTTTCCCTCTCTTCAAATAATCGGGCTGTGGGCATTCTCTCCGCTCCCTGGGAGCCTGGCGATTTGGTCACCTTTTCCCTTGACCAGCCAACCCATGCAAAAATTACCGGAGTGAATGAGGATCTTTTAGAAGGGGTTAAACTGGGAGAGGTGGAGGAGATCTGGTACAAATCCTTCGATGGAAAACCTATCCAGGGGTGGATTATTAAACCCCCTGATTTTGACCCTGAGAAAAAGTATCCTTTGATTCTTTACATTCACGGCGTTCCCCATGCTATGTACAGTGTCGCTTTTAATTTTGAATTCCAGAATCACGCTGCCCACGATTATGTTATCCTCTACACCAACCCCAGGGGGAGCACCGGTTACGGTCAGGAATTTGGCAATGCCATATGGTACAGCTATCCCGGCGATGATTATCATGACCTGATGAAAGGGGTAGATGCTGTCCTTACAAAGGGCTACATCGATGAAGAGAACCTCTTTGTCTGCGGGGGGAGCGGCGGCGGCGTGCTTACTTCATGGATCGTCGGTCACACAGACCGCTTCAGAGCAGCCGTGGTCATGAAGCCGGTCACCAACTGGTACAGCTTTGTGGGCACCACTGACGGAGCCCACTGGTACCGCAGATTCAGAAAAATGCCCTGGGAAAATCCCCAGGAGTATCTTGACCGTTCACCTATTTCTTACACGGGGAATGTCACCACACCCACCATGGTGTTAACCGGGGAGTTGGACCTGCGCTGCCCCATGGAGCAGACTGAGCAGTATTACAGAGCTCTCAAGATACAGAAGAAAGAGACCGTTATGGTTCGCATACCCGGAGAGTACCACGGAATCGGGCGGAGAAATCCTACGCATAAAATTGCTCAAATACTCTATCTCAGGCAATGGTTTGAACGGTATAAAAAATAGCCGGTAGAAGATTTAGGGGTGAGTTTTCATTATTCGTTATTTGACCGTATAGTATTGAGGTAAGGTATAGATTTTAAAGGGCAAGCTGTTTTCCTCTTTAGTATCTTTTGCTTCTCTTTTCAGCTAAGATTCTCTACCTATATTCAAATGTAAGGCAAAATCTATCGGTAATTTCCCTGTCAAAAGGAGGTCATGAGGATGAAGGCTAAAACTATTTTCTCCACCATAATGGTATTCACCTTGTGTATTATTTTGCCGAGTATCGCCTATGCCCAGGGCACCAAAGAGGATTATGAGCGCGCTGAGAAGTTTCTCCCTGCTAACATCAAAAAGTATGCCTTCAAGCTCAGGGTTGAGCCCCATTGGATAGAGGACAGTGATAGCTTCTGGTATAAAAACGATACCCGTGATGGAAAAGAGTTTCTATTTGTCGACCCGGTGCACAATATACGCAGACCAGCCTTTGACCATTCCAAGCTTGCAGCAGCGCTCACGCTGGCTACGGGTACTGAGTATCCAGCTAAAAAGTTGCCCTTCGAGAGCTTTGAGTTTATTGATGAGGGAAAAGCGATTCAATTTGAGGTAGAAAAAACTACCTGGAAGTGCGACCTGGCAACTTATAAATGTGCGAAGGTTGAGCGGAAGGAGAGACGTCCAGACGAGCTGCCATCTCCGGATGGCCGGTGGATCGCATTTGTGAAAAACTTCAATCTCTATGTGCGTTCAGCTGACACAGGAGAGGAGATTCAATTGAGCCATGACGGTGAGGCGTTGTACGACTACGCCACGCCATTGCCTTCGCCGGACCTGGAGGTGATGGTGAAAGAGGGTAAGCTGGTGGGAAAAGTGAGAGTGGCGGCGATCTGGTCTCCCGACTCAAAGAAGCTGCTATCCCATCGTATCGACCAGCGGAATATCGGGCGGTTTCACCTGCTTCAGTCGGTGCCGCCGGAGGGCGGATTGCGACCCGTACTGTACTCGTATGCATATCCCCTTCCCGGAGATAAGGTTGTTCCTGTGGCGGAGCTGGTGATCTTTGATGTTGAGAAGAGAGCGCAGGTAGCGGTGGACTCTGAGCCGCTCCCCCTCCTGTATTACGGGTCTCCACTAATGGGGTGGAGCAGAGCCTACAACCGCATACAGTGGAGTGAGGATAGTCATCGCATCTACTTCCCCCACATAGAGCGTGGGTACAAGGCGCTAAAACTGCGGATGACCGATGCCGAAACGGGGCAAGCGCAGACAGTAGTAGAGGAACGGGCAGCGACCTATATGGACTCCTATGTTTCGTGGAAGGTGCGCATTATGAACGGCGGTTCCGAAGTCATCTGGTTCTCGGAGAGGGATGGCTGGGGTCACCTTTACCTCTATGACGGAAAGACCGGGGAGCTGAAGAACCAAATTACGAAGGGACAGTGGGTTGTTCGCGAGGTGCTGCATGTGGACGAAAAGGGTCGGTGGGTATACTTCACCGCAGGAGGACGGGAGGAAGGTCGGGACCCCTACTATCGTCATCTCTACCGCATCAAGTTGGACGGCTCACACCTTGAGCTGCTGACACCGGAGGATGCAGAGCACGAGGTCACCTTTTCCCCGACAGGACGGTACTTCGTGGATACCTATTCCAGGGTCAATATGGCGCCCGTGTCGGTGCTGCGAGGCAGTCCGGACGGGGGTATCGTGCGTGAGCTGGAGAAGGCGGACCTTGAGCTGCTCCTGGCGATGGGATGGTGGTGGCCGGAGCCGTTCCGCACTAAAGCCCGGGATGGCAAGACCGATATATACGGGGCGCTCTTCCGCCCTTCGAACTTTGACCCGGAGAAGAAATATCCTGTTCTTGATTACATCTACGGAGGTCCGTCATCTGTTCAGACGCCTAAAGCCTTGAACGATAGAGGAACACTGTGGGATGCCCAGGCCATAGCCGAATTGGGGTTCCTGGTGGTCACCATAGATGGGTTGGGGATGCCCTACCGGTCCAAAGCGTTTCACGATGTCTCATATAAGAACCTGGGAGACGCAGGAATTGAAGACCATATCGCTGCGCTGCGGCAGTTGGCGACTCGCTACTCATATATAGACCTGAGCCGCGTGGGAATTTTCGGTCATTCCGCCGGTGGGTATTCCTCCACGCATGCTATTCTCGCCTATGCGGATTTTTTCAAGGTTGCCGTATCCTCAGCGGGAAACCACGACCATCGGCTCGATAAAGCCGTGTGGATTGAACATTATATGGGTTCTGAAGTAGAAGACCATTATCGGGAACAAGCTAATTCGACCATCGCCCATCAACTCAAGGGCAAGCTGCTGCTTGTTCACGGCGACCTGGACCAGAATGTGCATCCTTATTCAACCATTCAACTCGTTGATGCGCTCATCAAAGCGAACAAGGATTTCGACCTGCTCATTTTTCCCAATCGGAATCACTCCTTAGGGAGAGACCCCTATTTCATTCGCAAGCGATGGGACTACTTCGTGAAACATCTGCTGGGCGTGGAGCCACCAAAGGAGTATAAGATTCAAATAGAACCGCAATAATCCGCTCAGAATTTCACCAGACCTATTTTCTGCAGGTCTTCGGCAAAGTGAAGGACGAACTCTATATCTGTCTCGTCGAATTCGCAGGATACAATATGTCTGATATCCAGGAGGGTACGCTTACCGTCCATCAGGTTTACGATTTCGTAAGTCTTGGAACCGTAGGCACCTCCAGCTTTCTGCCTGTTTTCCGCATACCACTTATTACTTTCTTCATCGAGCTTCTCCCTCAGGTAGTTCCAGGGCAGAGGACCCTGGAAAAGCCTCTGGGGCTTAAGGGAAGAGGCTTTTTTATATAAATCGGTAGGGCGGAATTCCTCTTTCTTTAAATTGTATTGACGGGTCAAGAGGTCGTATATTAGCTTTATTTTTTCCTTTTCGCTGGCGACCTGACGGTATATATCTTTAGCCAGCTCATCAATAATCTTTCTGCTTGCTTGTTTATCACAGAGTTCCGTTACCTCCCTTAAGTTTGTCGACTCGATACCAGCCTGAACATGAGGATAGTTGATTATGTTGAAGTAAAGCTCAGCTAAATGCTTGCTCTTTTCGGAGTCATAGACGTATTGCTGAAGTAATCGAATGGATTTTTGGGTTCTCTCTACAATTCTCAGTATTGCCTGACTGTAAAGCTCACCAGCGATTTTTACCGCATCCTCATCATCGGCGTTGGCTAAAAGGAGGGCGGCTGCCAGAGAGAGACTGATTATCCTCTTCATCTCCGTGGGGTCGCACTTATCGGGAGTATCCAGGCTGCTATGATGAAAGACATCGCCGTGACCCAGCATGGGCGTGGGGATGGAAAAAGCGGAGTCGTTAAACATGATGTGGTCTGAGCCTCCACTATAGGGATTGATGCGGAAATTGAAGCGGTATCTGCTTCCCCGCGGAGAATAGAATACGCCTCCATCCAGCCAACCCAGCAGGTTAATAAGAACATCATTGATATAGCCAGGAACCGAATAGGGAGAGCAAGTCAGGTTGAAGTTCGCCTGGCAGAGGGCATAATCCTCGCCAATCATATCCAGGTTCAACCCGGCAATGCCCTTATCCTTGAGGTCTTGATGCTCAGTAAGATAGGCTGCTGCTCCGTGTATTTCGGGAAGCCAGAGAAAACGAAGGGTTCTCCTGGGAGGCGGAATCTCTCCCCTGCTGACCAGAGCCAGGATGTTTCTCACCATCTCCACCATACCGGCTGAACCCGAGGCGTTGTCGTTGGCTCCGGGCTTATAATGGTCGAGGTGCCCCATGATGATAATCTCCTGGGAAGGATGTTCACTTCCGGTTATCTTAGCTTCGAGCACTGCCATCTCGCCGTCGAAAAGCTCAGCGTCCACCCTGGCCCGCATGGTTACCTTTTCCCCTGCTTTAAAGAGAGAAACAAGTTCCTTCTCCTGCCTTCTGGATAAGGCGAAGCCAAAGCCAGTCTTTTCTCTTTCCTCTCCAGTGGGTGAGAGGCGGCTGACCTCTATTAAATCGGGGTACGGAAGACGGTTCTCTCTATCCGAAGGTCCGACAATAACGCCACAAGCTCCTCTCTTTAAAACAGCTTGACGATGGACCTGCGAGCCTCCGCCGCCGGTGGCGAAAACAAGCTTACCTTTGACATCTATATTTTTATAATTGGCGTCTGATTTCCCTCCGCCCACATAGATAACCTCACTTTCCACCTCGCCACCCCGAGAGTAAGGCATCAGGCTCACCGCCTGGTCGGAATAGCGGGCGAGAAGCTTTTTGTAAGGTTCCACCAGCCATAATTCAGCCTCTTTCACTCGCCAGCCGACGAGGGAGTTCCAGAGGAAATATTTTTTGAAGCCGTCGGCTGTATATCTTTTAATAATGACCTCTTCAAGCCCCATTTTTTTCAACTCATTGGCCAGGTATTCAACGCAGCGATTGTAATCAGAGCCCTCTCCTCCGCCCCTTATACGGTGAAAGCGCGATATTTTGGAAACCATATCCCAGGCTCGCTCCCCTGAAACCTCGTTTTGAATAGCTTCTAACAGCTCCTTATCAAGGAGATAGGGGTTGTCCTGAGGATAGACAAACAGAGAACTGGAAAGAAAGAAGATGATGGTGAATAATAAAAGAATCCTTTTTACCATTTTTAAACCTCCCTGCAATAAAGGTTTCAATCTATGGGGATAAATACTTTGTAATTCACCACTCCTTCAGTTTGAGGACTTAAACGGCAAGTCTGCTGTCACATCTACCTTTTAAGATATTTACCTGCTTAACTTTTTCTCAAATTTATTTGAAACCTCAATACCTGACAAATCTGTAAGCACTTTTAAAAACTGTTCTGTCGATTTCACCTTATTTATTATCAGTCGTTTTAATAACTGCAGAAAATTATCATTACCAATTTCTGCTTCCAGTTCGTGAAGTAAAATACAACCTTTATCATACAAGACAGTAGAGGCATTTTCATCCATTCTGTCTATTCCCTTAATCGCAGGCATATTTTTAGATTTTTGGCGCTTAGCTTGTATCAAATCTTTAAATGTTTCGTTTCCGAATTTCTCTCTGACAGCCATTAATGCAGAATACTCAGCAAATGATTCATTAAGCCAATCTTCCCAGGTATTAGTAGGAGCATTAAGCCACCAAATATGAGCAAATTCGTGAGCAATGTACCTGAAATAACCGATTTTGTTTTGGTAATAATCTTCATCTTCAAAATGATTAAAAACAACAAAACCCCTTCTGGCATAACCTCCGCCTATATTTCTTGGAGCAATAACAATCGAAGCCTTATATGCTTTGATATCACTAAACCATTCACCATAGTTGTCTAATATCCACAGACCTTGTTCCATCATATCAACTGCGGTAGAATCACTCGTAGCAGTGTAACTTATATCCATACTCAAACCATTTCTTTGGTTCTTTTTCGTATGAATTTCTTTAGCTGCCATTATGATAATATCATTTGTAGGATTTTCCTGTGAAACCTG
This sequence comes from bacterium (candidate division B38) B3_B38, assembly GCA_005223145.1. Classification (GTDB taxonomy): domain Bacteria; phylum Acidobacteriota; class B3-B38; order Guanabaribacteriales; family B3-B38; genus Guanabaribacterium. The sequence continues at coordinate 16,736 of NJBL01000002.1, forward strand.
CCAATAATCGTCCAATTTTTTTGTCTTGCCCATACCAATAATTTGATATTCTGGGTCGATTTTTACATCCACGATATATGTGAAGTTTTCAATTGCAGGCTGATAAGGAAACCAGGGAGTATACATACCCAGCTCTATCCATTCTTTCGTTATACGATTTATCTCCCATTGCGTTACAACTCCTATTTTCCCGACATATTGCAAATTGATTTGTAGCGCTTCGCCTTTTTGTAGTGGTTTGCTCAAGTGAATCGTAAGCGTACCTGCTTCTGGTGTAAAAGGGAAAGCACAGGGATCTTCTGTATTAAATGTGTATTCAACAAGATTTTTACATGTTAGAGTTTCAATGGAAAGATTTCTATGAAGATAAAATGTTAAAATGTCAACCCGTTCTTTTTTGGCATAGTAGGTTAAATCAACATTAGCATTGAGCAGCTGCCTATTTACATCGAGTTTGAGATCAATTTTATAAAAACTGGTGCCAGTTTTCTCTGTAACAAAACAACTGGTCAATATAATTAACAGCAGTAAGCAGAATGTCCATCTCATTGGAATCTCACCCGTTATATTTTTAAATTTCGGATGATGTTCCTGGGCTTTGCGAAGCTGACGCAGGCAGTGTGGGCGTAGGGAGTGAGCCGCTAAGCCAGGATTATCTGTCATTTGCCACAAAGTTACGACTCCTTACCTCGTAGCGCACTTACAAGTCCAGCCAATACAGCGCCAAAGAGGGCTACTTTAAACGCAGTGCACCAAGATATTGACCCTGCTATCAAGATTTGCTTAACAGCTCTCTTATATGGCTTTAAGATTTATGACCTAATTATCTGCTTCTAAAGCTATTTTCGATTCCCACGGTATCGCCACTCGGGCTTTTTCAATCCGTTGCGGGAATTTTCGCTGGCTGGTTAGGTGATTTTTTTGATTTCTTGAGAGAATTTCTTGTATTCCCCTGAGGCTAAGATTGCATCAATCTCCCTGAATAAGGTTTCTATCTCCTCGTCCCTGGTGTAAAAGTGGGGTCCCACCCTGATTACATCGGGCTCTTTGTCTCCTCCCTTTCTGAAATCAACCTTAATCCCTCTTTTCTCTAAGGCTTGCTTGACGGGAAATGTATGCGGAAAACCGACGGAGACAGCTCCTCCCCTCAAATTATTTTCCTCTGGCGTGAAGAGGCTGAATCCTCTCTCTCTGGCTTTGTTAATAATCATCTCTGTCTGGTGAAGGGATTTCTGTCGCATCTGAGAGATACCTATTTTCTTGATGATATGCAGCCCAGCCAGAGCTGTATAAAGACAAGGCACAGGAGGAGTTCCTGACATGAACCTGTAAGAGCTCTGAACATATTCCATTTTCTGGGCGAAGAGAAAGGGATGCTGATGGGCAAACCAGCCTGTCAATTGGGGTTTAAGGTTGGAAGTTAACTCTGGCCTGACATATAAAAAAGCATTCCCGGGACCACCGCAGAGCCACTTCAAACAGCCGCCAATGTAGAAATCGACATCAAGCTGTTTCACATCTACCGGAAGAGTACCAGGAGCATGATAGCCGTCGATGAGAGTCAATGCCCCCATCTGGCGAGCTCTGGCAGCAATTTGGGAAATATCCTGAACATACGCTGATTTGAAATAGACATGGGAAGTGGCGACAAAAAGGGTTTTTTCATCAATATTCTTTACAATGTCATTTACATCAATCCCTGGCTGCCCGTGACTTTTGATTACCTCAAGCTCCCATCCCATACATTGTGCAATCTTAGAGACAGCATAGAGTATAGAGGGAAAATCGTGGTCTGTCATGATAATCTTGTTTCTTTTGTTTTTTGGGGACGAAAACATGGTCGATAGTGCTACCCAATGGCTGACCGTGGCATTGGTCATCATGGTCACTTCATCCTTACCTGCACCGATAAGAGAAGCAACTTGATTACCGACCCTGCGAGAAAGGTCCCACCATTCCTTCTCCCAGGCACCCACACCATCCTCAGCCCACAACTGGTAATATTTTTTAAGAACTTCCAGAGCCTGTCTTGGAACAGCGCCTAAAGAATTGCTGATGAGGTAGACGCTTCGGGCTAAAATAGGGAATTCATTCCGTATTGAGTCTAAATCCCGGTTTAAGTCCCACATTGTCTCTGTCTAAAAGTAATCTTGAGCAGTAAATGCTAAAAGGGCATAAGGGGTTATTTTATTGATAGACAACAGGCTTTGGCAGTTTCTGCTCATTTTTCTTCACTTCGCTATTTTTAGAATATACCACGGGAAAAGTGGTATATCAAGTGAGTATTGATGCGGGGAAATTAAAGTGAATTAATTACACTTCGATTATGTAGATTTGGTTATGCCAATATCCGCTAATCACCTTTTAAGGGATACTTTAAACAAATTGTTTAAATTTGACAATCTAACTCATTATTTCTCAGGGATAATTTTATTTTTAAAAGTTCACTTCTTAAGTTGTTTTCCCTGCCACCCTTCAGACAACAATCCTCCCCATCCCTATCGGTGATGCTCTCTGGCAGAAAAATATCACCCGCTGCGTTTTTTGATTCTAAAAGGAGCTTTGTCTTGCTATAATGTATGCACGGCAAGGGGCTAAATGGGAAAAAAGAGCCGAACAATAATGATTATCTTATTGGCTTTCTTACTCCTCATCGTCATCGGAGTGGTATGGTTTCTCAGATGGACTAATCCCGACTTTGCCTCCAGCCTTGAAGGGGTCAAGCGCAATCAGGTCACCAGGAAGCTGATCATCTGTGTGGATGGGGTCCCCTGGCGAACTATAAACCAGTTGTGGGAAAAAGGGCATTTTAAAGCCTTCCACCGACCGAGCAAGGTGATAGTCGCTTTTCCCACTATGACCAATGTTACTTCTACCGTTATATGGAACGCCAGCAGGGTCGCCGGGTATGAGAGCGCCTATTTCGACAAGGAGAAGAACCTCATGGTCAGCGGGGTCGGCAAGTATCTCCACAAAAGGGTCATCGAACCGGGAGACTTTCATCAGCACTTCGATTATCTGGAACCTATCCCCTATGAATCCACCACCTATGTGCTCCCCAGAAGAATCTGCAAATCCGATTTAAAACGATTCATAGAAGCATACAGCATCTCAGAAAAGGAGGAATTCTGCACCTTTATAAAATCGACCGACGGCATGATGCACATATTGGGAAAGGAGGGAGCAGAAGAAATTCTCCTCGTTATTGATGACATGCTGGATAAGATTTACCATTCCCGCAAGGATGATATGGAAATAATGCTATTCTCAGACCACGGCTTTAACTTTGCTAAAAGCCGGAGGGTTAAATTGAAGTCCCTTCTTAAATCCAGTGGCTTTGATGTGAGAAACGACCTTCGGAATGAGAAAAGTGTCGTACTTCCAAGCTTTGGGTTGGTTGGTTTCGCTGCCATTTACACAGCAGAGGATAACAAGAGAAAGATAGCCCAGCAGGTACCGGCCCTGGAAGGGGTAGATTTCTCCGCTTATCGTAAAGACGATGCTCTTCATATCTTCGGTCAGGAGGGTGAAGCGAAGATACTCAAGAAGACGGTCAACCATACCGAGCTGTATAAATATGAGATAATCACCGGCGACCCCTTATCATACAAAGACATCTTAGAGAGTCTTACACGCCTTGGAAAGGCTGACAAAGAGGGATATATTCCCGATTCCGATTGGTTTGAAGCAACGAAGGACCATCCCTATGTCGATGCCCTAAATCGCCTCTACCAGGCTTTCAGCGGTCAGGTGGAATCTGAAGCTGACATTCTCATCTCTCTGAAGGACGGCTATTTCCACGGAAATGCCCTCTTCTCCGTAATCGCTACCATTTTAGGAACCCATGGCAGCCTGCTGGATACTAACAGTGTGGGTTTCTTTATGAGCACCGCCAAAGAGGCGCCCTCTCATATCAGGGACAATCAGCTTATTGATTATCTCAAATAATCAATGATAAAAAGGAGACATTGAGCAGCTCCATAGCTGGTGATGGAAACATCAACTCCCCGGGAGGACTAATATGAAAGACAGGAATATCTCGCGGAGAGGGTTTCTTACTCAATTGGTAGGCGGGATGGTCACCCTGGGAGCAGCAAAACTCCCCTTTCTTATCAGACCATTGACCCAATATCTGCCGCCAAGGAAGAGCCAGGGCAATCTGTTCACCAGGAACAAAAAGCCTCTGCTAATAGTGGTTAAAGGGAACGATGCGGAACTTATGCTGGCTAAAGGGATGCAGGCCTTAGGCGGGATGGAGGTGCTGAAGCGAAACAGCACCTCGGTAACCATCAAGCCGAACTTCGTTGCCCCCCAACCCTTCCCTGTGACCTCTGACTTAGGGATGATAGCATCGCTGGTCGAATATCTCCGCAAAGGAGGAATGTCAAACATAACCCTCTGCGAAATTTCTACTATCTCCCAGCGAGGAAATTTGCCGGAGAGAAAGTTTGAGACCCTGGGAGTATTTAAAGCTGCCAATGAAATGGGAATTCCACTCCTCCTGGGGAAGCTGGATGAGAAGGATGACCACATATTTACCTTCAACCAGCGCTGGCAGAGGGGTAAAGAGATAGGCATCCATAAGTTTATCTACCACTCCCCCCTCATCATCAGCACCTCAGTGCTGAAGAGACATCTCCCCGGCTGGATGAGCGCTGCTCTGAAGAATAACTTTATCGCCTACGGGCCCCACCGCTGGTATGCTCACCAGTGGTCAAGTAAGGGTGACGAAGGGATAAGATATTTCGACCACACCATAGCCGAGTTCGCCGATGCTATCCGACCGGAGCTGACCATTATTGATGCCCGCTCCATATTGACCAAAAGAGGTCCCACTCTGGGTTATGGAGCAGAGGTAAGAAGCGGTGTCAATCTGCTCATCCTGGGAGGGGATATGGTAGCCATCGACTCCTACTGCGGAAGAATAATGGAGCAATACGATGATACCTTTAAGTTCAGGATGATAGAGCCCTGCCTCTCTTATGCCGAAAGCCTTGGGCTGGGAACAGCGGACTTGAGCAAAGTGGAAATAATTGAGCTGGAAACATAAGCTGGGAGCTATCCACATGGCGAAGATAGGCTTAAGGATAACCTAAACCAAAGGAGGTTATATTATGGGAAAGAGGCTATTTAAGGCAGCAACCCTTTTAGCTCTGTTTCTTATTGTCCCAGGTGCTATGCTTTTCGGGGTGCAGGAAAAGAAGGCAGAAAAGCCACTAATTGCGGTGAAGATAAAAACCACTACTCCGATGAGCATTGCCTACCTGGAGCATAAGGGTTCCTACTCGGAACTGACACCGGTATTTAACAAAGTGATGAGCTATGCCATGCAGAAAAACCTGGAATTAGCAGGACCCCCGGTAGGAATTTACTACGACGACCCTGCTCAGGTGCCCGCCTCCGAATTACGCTGTGAGATCGGAGTGCAGGTAAAGGGTAAGCCGGAGGTGGACCCGCCGTTCAGGGTAAAGGAGATACCTTCCCAAGAGGTAGGCTACGCATTGCTCAAGGGACCCTATGAGAAAATCGTCCTTCACTATCAAGAAATCATCAACTCCCTGATGGCACAAGGCTACAAGATAGTCGGTCCCATCATCGAAATTTATCGTGTCAGTGGACCGAACGTACAACCCGAAGAATACCTGACCGAGGTTTGGTTCCCCGTAGCAAAATAAAGCTCCCGGAAGCGAGAACTACTTTCTCCCGTGCACGGAGAGAAAGCGGTTCAAAGAGCGGTCGTAGGTTCGCTCCACATCATCGGGAAAAAAGCAAGCGGGAAGCTCTCTCATTTGCCAGTGGTATTGAATACACTGACAGCAGAATCCTTTGCGGCTGCATGGCTCATAAGTGCAATTGCACCGCTGGCGGTTGGTCTGAAAAATGTCACACTCTTGCTGTCCCATAATCGGCTCCTTGCTCACAAATGTGGTTTTCTCGAAATCGGCAACAAGAAAGGAGGCTACCCACCACCTTCAAAGATAACCATCTTAACTACCCATTTTCCAACCTTTATATTATAAGGTTTAAATCTTAGATATGTCTACCAGGAAAACAGATTATCACCCGGCAAGCACCTGTTTTCGCTGCGGAAAATATCTCCGCCCCGGAGGGCTGAAATATCGGGTGGATATAACCATCACCTCGGCTTTCAATGGTGTAATAGACGAGCACTACGAGGAGGGAGAAATGGAGAAGCTGGCAGAAGAAATAAAGCGAATGGACCCCGAAGAACTGGAAAAAGAGGTCTACCAGGAGCTAATAATCACCCTGTGTAAAGATTGCCGTGAGGGATTAATTGACTATCTCAGCGAAGCTGAAGAATTACATTAGCCCGGCTTCTTCCTTACCCAGGTTTTATCCTGCTCCAGTATGTGGACCACCACCCATCCCTTCTCCTCAAGGGCCTGGGCGATAAAGCGGCGATGACATCTCCAGGGAAACCGCTCGGCACATAGCAGAGTGGTGGTAAATCTATTCGCCCATCGCATCACTTCGTTAACTCCATCTTGAAATCCCTGGGTCTGCGTATAGCTCTGATACCCTCCCCGGCGATACCCCCCCAGCTGCTCACCCATATAGAGATATTCAATCCCTGAGGCTTTAAGGAAATGGGATAGATTGTCCTTATTAAAATGCTCCAGCTTGCTCACAGGAAAGCGGCGCACATCTATCACCAGCTGGATATTATAGCTTTTTATCAGCTCGAGAAACTCCTCCTCGGAGCGAAGGCTGCTGCCCAGCGTATAAATAATCTTATTGTCCAATATAAAGGCTCCTCCTCTACAATCCTCTAATTAGGGGAATCTTGAAATAAAAATGGAATATCTGATGGCACCATCTTTTCTCAGCAAATGACGGAGAGGTGTTCATCCAAACTAAATAAGAAAATCCTCTGACCGGCGAACTGTCAGATTGCAGGCAAGGGAGGGGGGGATAACTACTCTAACTCAAAAAAGCTAAGTTGTTCCTCCTCGTCAGATTTTAGCGGTATTATTTTATAGTCCTCTTCTGTTCGTTGATAACTCTTGATTTTCTCCACCAGCTCCGGGCTCCAATTTTCCTCTTCAACCGCCTTGGCTAAAGCAGAGGTACTGAGGTCGGAGACCTCCATCCACTTCCCTTCTTGTTTCAGCAAATCCTCCAGGTCTCTTCTCTTCTGAGTCTCATCCTTGCCAGGGAATTTTGCCCTGTGGTAAATTTTCACCCGGAGTTTATTACTCTTCCCTCTGATTATCTCCACCCCTTCCCGCCTGGCATAGGCGATGATAGCCTCTTTTAGCTTTTCCAGCTCAGCTTTAATCCTCCTCTTCTCAGCCACCAACTCGGTGTAGTGATTAACAAGCTGGTAGCCCTCTTCGGTGGAATACTTGTTAGAGGGAATCGCTGTGAGACGGGCGAGGTGCTTCATAAAGGGGCAGAGGTCGGGGTAAAGACACCAGTAGCACAGCGGGCTCTCCACAGGGGGAAAGTCATCAGAAGCTTCAATCCTGCGGATTTGCTCTAATGTTTGCTCCTTTAGTTTGGCAAGCTGAGAGGGAGAGCGGGTGGAACGAAGCTCCCGGTCAAAAGCCAGGTAATGCCACACCAGGGCGAAATGGCGGGCATCCGGCAGCATCTCTGTCAGGGCAAGCTGGTAAAGACCGAGCTGCTGGTCGGAATCAACCTCCTGCTGGTTGGGGAGCTTGGAGGAAGTCTTGTAATCATGAACCTCGTAGACACCTTCGGCGGTCTGCGCCAGGCGGTCGATATAGCCTATAAATCGATACTCACCGGTCTCATCCAGGGGAAATCTTAATTCCTTCTCCAATCCAATAGTTAAAGCATCCTCAAAGGGGGTATGGCGCTCATAATAGTTCTTGATGCACTTTCTGCCCAGCTCCTTGTAATGCTCCGCTGTGTATTCCCTTTTGACAATACGCACCAGAGGATGCCATTTTCGGCTCCATTGCTCCTCGTAAGACTCAATTAAGTCAGACAAGGAGTTCCGCTTGGTAAACATAAGGTCTTTGTAAAGCTTGCGTAAAGTCTCATGAACCTGGCTCCCCATAAAAGCCTCAATGTTCTCCGTCTCCCTTTTAATTCTATCAATATAGTGGAGTTTGTATTGCAGAGGGCAGTTATCAAAGGTGGACAATTTTGAATAAGAGTAAACAGGCATAAGGAGAACCTCCCTTTTCGTCATTATATTAGCATACAACCATAGGCATTGCAAAAAATTTTACCTCCGACAATTTCCTTCTTCTAATAAGCACTCCTTAATGGTATACTCATAAACGATTTTGTTGAGAGGAGGTAAGGAGTATGGAGGCACAAGAGAGAAAGAAGTCATCTTTGAAATTCCACGGCGGACTTGGAGGTGCATTATTTCCGTTTCTCATAGTAGTAGGAGGGGCTCTCTATTTAGGCATTGCCCGGGTTCCCGACATTTATGGCTATTGGCCGACCGTCGCTTTCGCTCTGGTAGCGGGGATGCTTTTAGCTAAGAACCGTTATCGCTATACCGAAGTCCTCATCGAGGGGATGTCTCAGCCAATAGTCATGATAATGGTGGGCGCCTGGCTCTTCGCCTCGGTTATTGGAAATCTTATGTATGAGACCGGCCTGGTGGAGGCTCTCATCTGGGTGTGCTTAAAGATAGGGCTTACAGGGAGGCTTTTCACAGGAGCCACCTTTATTATAGCGTGTTTAATAGGCACATCCACCGGAACCAGTGTGGGAACCATCATAACCTGCACCCCCATATTATACCCGGCAGGCTACCTTCTGGGAGCTCATCCCGTGGCTCTGATGGGGGCAATCCTTGGCGGAGGAGCTTTTGGGGACAACCTCTCTCCCATCTCCGACACCACCATCGCCTCCGCCTTCACCCAGCGAACCGACATAGGAGGGGTAGTCAAAAGCAGGCTGAAATATGCCTTCCCTGCCGGCGGCATAGCTCTCATCCTCTATATCATATTCGGGCAAGGCTCCACTGCTATCCAGGAGGTAGATGCCATTGCTCAGACTGCCAGCCCCCGGGGATTGCCCATGCTTCTGGTGCCTGTCTTGATTGTCATCCTCTGTCTGAAGGGACGCCATCTACTGGAAGCCCTCTTCTGGGGAATGCTTACCGGGTGCCTGACCGGGATACTCTTTGGTCTAATAACCTTCAAAGACCTCTTCCGTCTGGAGAGGGAAGCGGGAACCGCCCAGGGGATAATTCTCGAAGGGATGAAGGGGGGTGTCGGCATATCTATTTTTACTATTCTTCTCATCGGTCTGGTCTATTCCCTGCAGGCGGCTGGGGTAACAGGCAGGCTCATCTCCTGGGCGGAGAGGGTAATCTCCTCTGCCCGACAGGCCGAGTTTGTGATGATGCTTAGCACCATGTTCACCAACCTCATTATGATCCAGAATACAGTTACCATCGTCTCTGTGGGGGAGTTTGCCCGCCAAACAGGCGAACGGTTCCAAATCCACCCCAACCGTCGGGCTAACATATTAGATGTCGCCGCCAATGTCTTTCAGCATATTGTCCCCTATATGGTGACCGTACTCCTCGCCTCGGCATACAGCCATTATGGGGAAAAATATGGAGCAGCGAAGCTGACACCTATCGCCATCGGGCTCCATAACTATCATAGCTGGATGCTCCTGGCGGTGCTGACCTTTGCCGTATTAAGTGGCTATGGACAAAAGTTCTTAAAGGACGACCGTTAAAGGAAAGATGAACTCTGACCGCCAGGTTTGAGAATTTCTTATTGACATCAGAGGAATTACTATATTACTATGAAAAAAATATTGGGCACCTCAGAAAAGGAGGTGGGTAAAACTGGAAATCAGCCGACGAAGATTTCTCCAGGTGGGCGGGTTCTCAGTTTTAGCTATGGGGATGGCTTCATACCTCACGGAGACAAGACCTTCCACTAAGCGCGTAGCCTCATCAAAAAATATAAATGATAGCCCTCATCAGCTCCTGTGGAACCATGGAAGCCCTTATCTCGGCTGCTCGACCACCTATTTCAACAAACTGATGCCGACTGTTGAAGAACAGTGGCTGGAGATCGTCCACTTCCATATGTACCCCAAGTGCAGGGATAGGTTTTTATTCCATCTATGATAAAAGACTCATTTAAATAAAAAGGACTAATACCGCCAAGGAGGAGGATATTGAAGGAATTTACCGATTTAGCGCTCGACACCGCCAGCCGTAAAGGGGCCTCCTATGCTGATATCCGTATCTGCTTCTATAAAAACCAGTTTATTAGCGCCAGGGATAAAATCGTCACTGGGGTGAGGGATTACGAGGACTCCGGATTCGGTGTGCGTGCCTTTTACAATGGTGCCTGGGGCTTCGCCGGCAGCTCGGTCATCTCCAGGGAAGAGGTTCAGGCAGTAGCCTCTCTGGCGGTGGACATTGCTAAAGCCAGCGCTATGACCATAAAGGTCCCCTTAGAGCTGGTCTCAGTGACCAAATATGTAGACCACTGGCAAACCCCCTTCATTAAAGACCCCTTTAAGATACCCAATGAGAAGAAGATAAATCTGCTGCTGAAGATTAACGAAATAATGAGCAAGGTGAAAGGAATCAAGAGAACCACCTCCTATATATCCTCCACCAGCGAACAAAAATACTTCGCCAGCACCATAGGCTCCTTTATCGAGCAGCTCATAATGAGGTCTTCGGCTGGCTACACAGTCGTGGCAGTTGGCAAGGAAGGGTTTGAAAGCCGCAGCTTCCAGGATTTCCCCCTCAATAAGGGTTATGAGAATATTGAAGAGCTCCCCTTGATAGAAAATGCCCAGCGGGTGGCGGAAGAGGCGGTAAAGCACCTCACCGCCAAGGAGTGTCCAGAAGGGGTACAAGACCTTATCCTCTCCCCTTCTCACCTCTGCCTGACCATCCACGAGTCGGTGGGGCATGCCACCGAGCTCGACCGGGTGCTGGGGTGGGAAGCCGATTATGCCGGCACCAGCTTTGCCACCACCGATAAACTGGGAAAACTGAAATATGGCTCCCCCTTGGTCAATTTCACCGGCGACCGGACTCTTCCTCACGGTCGCTCCACCTGCGGTTACGATGATGATGGAGTCAAAACCAAAAAATGGGATATTATCAAGGAAGGGATTTTAGTCGGCTACTCCACTACCCGGGATACCGCACATTACATTGAAGCTAATGAGAGCAACGGATGCAGCTATGCCGACAGTTGGGCTAGTATCCCCATTTTGAGAATGCCTAATGTCTGCCTTTTGCCCGGGAACCAGGGGGCTCCCACTCCCGAAGAGCTCATCGCCGATACCAAAGACGGGATTTACATTGACGGAATGGGGAGTTTCAGTATTGACCACCAGCGCCGAAATTTCCAGTTCGGTGGGGACGCCTTCTGGGAGATTAAAAACGGAAAGAAGACTCAGATGCTCAAAAATGTGACCTATCAATCAACTACTCCGGAGTTCTGGGGTTCGGTGGACGCGGTCTGCGGTGAAGAAGATTGGAAACCCTGGAGCATTGCCGACTGCGGAAAAGGTCAGCCCGGTCAGCAGGGACAGATGACCCACGGGAGTTCCACCATCAGGGTGAGGAGAATAAAGGTAGGAGGAGCGAGAGCATGATTTTAACAGAAACTGAAGCGAAGGCAATCCTGGAGAAGCTTATCAGCTATTCGACCGCCGATGAAATGGTAGCCGTTCTCACCGGGGGAAGCAGAGGCTTCTCTCGCTTTGCCAACAACGCCATGACCCAGAATGTAGACAAGCGAGGCTTCTCGTTAAATGTGAATGTGGCTTTCGGAAAGAAGGAGGGTTCCTCAACAATTAATAAGTTTGATGATGCATCCCTAAAAGGCGCAGTCAAAAGGGCAGAATCCATAGCCAGGCTCCTCCCTGCCAACCCCGAACATATGCCTCCCCTCCCCTCTCAGAAGTATCAGAAAATCGAAGCATACTTTCCGGAGACAGCGGAGTTCGGTCCTATAGACCGGGCTAAGGAAATCCTCAAGGTCATCCAAACCTGCGACCAAAAAGAGCTCATAACCGCCGGAACTTTCTCCAATGGTGACGGCTTCACTGGTATTGCTAACTCCAAAGGATTGTTTGGTTATCATAAATCTACCAGCTGTGGCTTCAGCGTCAGCGTGAGAACCCAGGACCGCACGGGTTCGGGCAGAGCGCAGCAGTCAAATGAAAGGAAAATAGGTGATATAAATCCTTCTCCGTTAGCCGCTGAGGCGATAAGAACAGCAGAGATGTCCCGCAACCCCCATCCCAAGGAGCCGGGGGATTATACGGTAATCCTAAAACCTACAGCTATGATGGAGCTATTTATATATCTCCTTTTCGGTCTCAGTGCCCGTTCAGCGGATGAGGGGAGGAGCTTCCTGTCCGACCGCAGAACCGGCGGCAATAAGCTGGGGCAAAAGATATTCGGAGAGAACATCACCATTCGGAGTGCAGCTACTCACCCAAAACTCCTGGGTACCCCTTTTGGAGGGGATGGGCTTCCTGCCAGGGACATCACCTGGGTGGAGAAAGGGGTGGTCAAAAATCTCAGCTACAGCAGGTATTGGGCAGCCAAGAAGGGGAAGGAGCCTACCTTTGCCATGAACTTTCTGATGGAAGGCGGCGACCATACCATAGAAGAGCTGATAAAGGATACCGACAAGGGGATATTGGTCAGCAGCTTCTGGTATATCCGCATGGTGGACCCCAATAACCTTTTATGTACCGGGCTGACCAGAGATGGGACCTTCTGGGTAGAAAACGGTAAGATTCAATACCCTATTAACAACGTCCGGTTCAACGAATCACCAGTGGTGCTCCTCAACAACATCGAGAAGATGACCAAACCCCAGAAGGTGGGCTTCGGCATCATGCCGGGGGTAAAAGCCCATAACTTTACTTTATCCAGCGTGTCGGAAGCTGTATAATAGAGAAAGGGAAGGGATAATTCTGCAACAAAATTTCCTGAAACCAGATAATTAATCTATTAAGGAGTGAGGGATATGTTATATAAAAGGGTTATATTAATGGGGGTGCTGGCGATATTCACCGCCGGCGCTCTGTCTCTCCTATTAGGTCAGGGTGTTAAGGTCGGGAATTTCACTCTTCCCAGAGATGTGGAATACAGCGGTAAGACAATACCCCAAGGGGTATACCAGCTTTCGTTAGAGACCAAGGGTGAGGATACTTATATCTGCATCTGGAAAGATGAGGAGCAACTCTCCAAGGAGCTGGCCATCATCCAGGATGCTAAGAAGAACTATGCCAAGCCTGTTATCGCTGTGGATGTGATAACCCAGGATAAGGACCAGTTTGTCAGAATTAGCGTATTTATGGAGCGGAAGGTATATAAAGCCTTCTATAAATGCATATAAGATATCCCTTGGAGAGACTGTTCACCATCTTTTATCAGTTAAAAAGAGAATAAATCGGTGGAGAGGTGAGTCTTTGTAAACGGAGGGCTACCCTCCCCTGTCGTTATAATATAAACAGATGGAAGCCAATATAAGATACCAGGAAAATGTGGTCATTGTAGACCTGAAAGGAAAACTGGTCTGGGGGAGGGAGAGACTCGTTTTAAAGGAGACTATCACCCAGCTGCTGGAAGCGGAGAAAAAAAATATCCTTCTTAACCTCTCCGAGGTAAAATATATGGACAGCAGTGGCATCGGGGAGCTGGTATCCAGCTATCGAGCGGTGAAACAGGCTGGAGGGCGGTTGAAAATTGTCCATCTGAGCAACAGAATCTATACCACCCTGACCATTATGAGGTTATTGCCGATTTTTGAAGTCTTCTCAGATGAAAAGGAAGCGGTAAAGAGCTTCTCCACTGGAGCTTAAAAGGCGGACTCCCCTCTGCCTAAGGCTGCATGTCCTCCAGAACCCTTTTGAACCCGCAGTGTTGACATACCCTCTCCTCCTGGGAGCACCAATCTTGATATATCTGAAGAAGCCCCTGTTGTCTTCGGGCGCTGTTGACAACCCTTTTTAGCCGATTTTCATAAGCAAAAAGCCTGTGTTCCATATATCTCAACAGGCTGTTGGAAGGCAACCTGGGATACCAGTAGTAGAAGCGAGCCAGGAGATTTTCCAGCTGTTTATGCTCTTTATTTCGCGCATATAATAGCAATGCAGGAATTATAACATTCACTATAATGGCAGCCGCTCTCCCAGAACCGATTAACCGGATGGTCTTTTTCAACTTTTTCCCTGCAAAGGAGTAGTGCCAGCTCCAGTAATCCTCTTCCTCTACGAAGCCGAATAGCTCTTTCAACTCTTTGTCTATCCTTTTAAAAGGGGTTTCTTGTGCTGAAATCCCCGGAGTGCAAAATATCATTAGTAACTTATGAAGGGGAGTTAAGAGAAAGATTCGGAGAAGAAAGTGGCACATGCCGGCTATGCGTCGAGCAGGGAAGTTAGCTGGTCGCATTCCACTTTTCCATATATCCCAGGGTAGCACTTTATCCTGATATCGCCCCTTCAATCTCTCCCAGCTCTGCTCCAGCTCTCGTATATACTTATCTTGGAAAACCGCCGGCTTAAGCGGAAGCTCCTGCTGGCTGGGCAATATACCAGCCGTCCCGAAGAAGAGCGCTTGCAGAGTTATCCCCCAGATGGATGGTTTGGTTGATGACAATAATTCCCTTATCTCTTTCAAGGGAAGCCGACGGGCAAGGAGCAAGAACTGCTCCTTGTTCCGCTTGAAGCCCAGCGCCTCCATAATCCTTTCGTAAATGACCTGATTGTAATCCTCCCGGGAGAGCTCTTTTTCGAAGCGGTTGGCTTTGCTGGCTATTCGAGCATCCCCGGCTAAGTCTAAAAGCTCACCCACTTTCCTTAATTCCTTGGCTCTAATGATCGAATAGCAGGAACCCTGGCTGGAAGGAGAAGCGAAGGGGTAAGCGGAAGAGTTTATGCTGGAGGAAAGGGATGTCAGTTCGGTATCCAGGGCATAATAAAGGGGGAGTTGGGGTATCTCCCTCCCCGCAGAATTGACCAGCCTCTTGTTCGCCCCCAAATCGTCCCACATTATTACATGGAGAATAACATTATCATAATTTTTATCCTGATGATGATTGTGGGCAAACCATTCAGAAGCTAAAACATGGACTTCAATATCACCCCTCAATGCCTCTGTGGATGATATCTTTATAGCCGATTGGATAAAATCGGGACCGGACTCCGAGTTCCACTTACCCGGAGAGAGAACCTCCACCTTTTCACCCGAGTTTGTTCTAAGCCTATCCTTGCATAGACGCTGGTCGAACCATATACTCTGCACCAGCTTCTCCGCAATCCGCTTCTCCAGTCCATACTTAGAAAAGACAACTCTACTCTCTCTTGTTATCCAATAGGTTGTGAGCTTCTTAAAGTAATTTTCGAAGAAGCCCTGGCTATCTTCCCATTTTCTTTCTTGCCCATTCATCGTAATACTTCAAGTAGGTGTTAGCCACCTCCGTGGGGTCAAGCTGGAGGCACCTGGCATACTCTATGAGGAAGCCCCTCAGATATATCCTGCAAGGGAGAGCTTCGTAATTGTCCTTTTCTATGTTTTCTAAAGTTTCCACGCTTATTTTGGTAACTTTTGAAATATCGTTCAGTTCTACCTGCTTCAATATTCTCATTCGCCTGAGAAACTCCCCTTTGTATATGCCCTCCTCCTGAGGAAACGACCCCTTCTCTTCGGTAACCTCTCCTCCTTGGAAAGATACCTCCTGACCCCGCTCAGGAGCTACCGCCAGCCCTCTCTGGAAGAGCTCCTCTGGCTTTAAGCGTCCCTCTTGTATCATTTCCTCATTGTATGCCTCCCTCCTCCTCTCATTCACCAAGACCTGGTAAGCCTCATCCAAAGCCCGGGAGGTATTTTCCAGCTCTTCCTCGGAAAAGAGGGAGTAGATTGCCAGAGAGTCTGGCTGGTAGATGCTCTTCAGCCGCTTATAGGCTTCTTTTATCTCCTCCTCGGTAGCAGAAGGGGAAACCCCTAAGAGCTCATAATGGCTTGGCTTGGGCAGGTCTTCAGGGAAAAGCCTGTATTGTCGCATCTTATCCTCTGATTAGTTAGAAATCACCTCTCATAACCGACAAGCAACCGATTAGTGACATTCCTGATAGCCTTAGCGACGCCGGAATCGGGGTACTTTAGAAGGAGGGGCTTCCTTAATCTGGTCGATTCCTCCACTTGCAAGTCGTAATCAATGTAGCCCAAATACTGGAGAGCAACCCCCATGGCACCCTCGCAGACCTTCTCGATGGAATAGCCAAGTGTTCTGTGGTCAGGGGTGGTAGTCCAGTTCAAAATGAGCTTGACTCCAAAGCGGGCGAGTTCCTCTTCGATTTTCTTCCTAACCCCTTCATTCAACATCCCTCCCGCTTCACTAATTATCTTAGCCACCCTTTTTACTCCCCATTCCCCTTCCTGGTCAAAGGATGCCTCCCATCTCTTTCTTGTACTGAGATCCGGGATTAGAGTGGTTAACCTTCGCCAGAGGGCGGTCTTGATAAATTGGAAGAAGTTTTCAATGGAGGCTGGCTCTGGTCGGGCAATTACCACCTTATGATGGGCTATGAGAAAAAAATCGAGGACATTAAAGGAGACACCGGTCCCCAAGTCTAAGATGATGAAGTCTGCTGAAAGCCTTTTGATCGCCTTGAGGAGCGCCATTTTCTTCTTATAAACTATATTGGCTACCCCCAATGGGGCTTTACCTCCGGGGATGAGGGAAAGATGGGGTACACCGGTCTGAATTGCAGCCGGGGCTAAATTGGACACCTTGCCAGAGATGAAATCGGAGAGAGTGAGCCCTTTGAGGGGGAGGTCCAGATAGGTATGAAGATTGGCATTACCGAGGTCTGCGTCAACCAATATCACCTTCTTGGAAAGCCCGGCAATGTGGATTCCTATATTAGTAGCCAGAAAGCTCTTCCCCACACCGCCCTTCCCGCTGCCCAGAGCTATAATTATTCCGCCAGCCTGACTGCAGTCCAATATATCTCGGAGCATATCTCTCCAATCTTAACCCAGGGCAATCCTTGAGCTAAGGAATCTCTTTGGAAGAGGTTTTTAGCACCTCGTTCATGCTCCCTGTGCGGTATCCTTGCAGGTCTAATGTTATATATTTGTATCCCAGACTTTTAAGCTTCTTTACAACTTTTTCGACCACAAGAGACGCGAGGAAACGGGGAATCTCTGAGGAGAGCACCTCAATGCGCGCCACATCCCCATGGTGACGAACCCGAACCTGCTGGAAACCGAGTTTCCTCAAAAAATCCTCCCCCTGATTTACAGCCTTCAACTTCTCCCCAGTGATGGTGGCATGATAAGGAAATCGGCTTGCCAGGCAGGCTGACGAGGGGAAGTTCCAAGTCGGCAGACCGGCCTTTCGGGAGAGATAACGAACCTCATCCTTGATAATTCCGACATCTATCAAAGGGCTTAAAACCTTAAGCTCCTGCGCAGCCTTCAATCCGGGGCGGAAATCCGAAGTATCATCCAGATTGCTCCCATCAACAACCACATTATAACCCTTCTCTGCTGCAATTTCTTTCAATCGGGTGAAGAGCTCAATTTTGCAATAATAGCAGCGGGAAGGGGGATTAGAGCGGAATTGAGGAGACGCCAGCTCATTGGTAGCGATAACTGTATGAGCTATCCCGTAACGGTGGGTGAAATCTTTCGCTCTTTTCAAATGGTGCTGAGGATAAAGGGAACTCTGGGCGGTCACTGCCAGAACCTTATCCTTCAGGACTAACTGGGCTATATAGAGCAAATAGCTGCTATCCGCTCCCCCGCTGAAAGCCACCACCACAGAACCGTAGCCCCGCAAAAGCCCTTTGAGCCTCTTCTCCTTTTCCTCCGGGGAAAGCCCTTCTTTATATTTATTTCCCATATTCTGAGAGTTGTAATTAAAACCTTTTTAACTATGCTAACAAAGGCGTTAGGATTAAGTCAAGGCATTTTCCCCTAAGCTGATAATAAAAAGCACTCTGTTTTAGTTCTTGATTAGTTTGACAAATGACACTGTTTAAGCTATCTTTTTACAAAAGGCAGAAGAAAGGTGGATGAGGTGATTGACCTGAAAAATTGGAGGAGAGGCTTAACAATTTTTCTGTTTACCATCTTTTACTTGTTTCTCTCACCCTTATTCAGGGAAAACTATGCCTGGCAGGAGGAGAGAGGAGCAAAATTCCGCAAGCTGTGGGAGTTCCAGGTTGGAGAAGCCACCAATTTTACGTCTTCCATAGCCATTCTCACCCAACCTATTTGTGATGCGGAGAAGGTCTATTTCGCCTCCGAAAACGGAACCTTCTATGCCTTGAATATTGTCAGTGGAGAAAGGGTCTGGGAATTCACCGCCGGCAGTCCAGTTCGACAGAGTGCTACCTTGGGGGACCACAGCCTTTTTGTGGCCACCTCGGGCATGGAAGCACTATCTCTGGACCTCATTACTGGAAATCTGCGCTGGAGAAGGAGGATGGACGGCGAAATCTTCACTCCCTTAATCTTCAATAAAGGTGCTTTGTATTTCGGCTTTTCCCGATATATCGCTTGCTTGAGAGCCTCTGATGGGGAAGAGATATGGAGATTTGAGACTGGGGATGAAGTCCATGCTCCCCCAATTATTGAAGGTGAATTCCTTTATGCGGGTTCGGACGACGGCTTCCTCTACGCTCTCACCCCACGAGAGGGTAGGCTTCGGTGGAAATTCTCCACCTCCGGGAAAATCGTAGCTGCTCCCCTGCTGTTTGAAGGAACGCTCTTTGTGGGAAGCTACGACAACTACATCTACGCTCTACACCCCGACTCAGGAAAGCAGAAATGGAAGAAAATCACTGGCGGGGATGTGAATTGCCGCCCGATAGGATGGGAAAAGTGGGTATTTGTTTCCTCCTTAGACAATTTTCTATATTGCTTGCAGGTGAAAAACGGCTATCTCTCCTATAGGTTCAGACTTCCTTACCGCCTTTACCACTCGCCGGTAATTTCCGGAGACCTCCTGTTTATGGCTCCCTTATCTGATACACTGGTCGTTATAGACCCCATAAATGGGGAGAAGGTGGGTGGTTTTACTGCTCCTTCCTTGATAACCTCCCCTCCTGGCCTGTCCCCAAATGGAGATATCATCTTCATCGGTACTAATAAGGGGCTCCTCATCGCCCTCAAATTGATAAGTTAGTTAGCGACTTGGTAAATATCCAATTGAGATTGGCTATAAATTTATGAAAAAAGATTTAAAATAGATGTGGAAATGCAGAGATGTAATCCGAGAATGGTTAAAACAACATTATTTAGAAACCTTCAGTATCTTAAAAACATTCTTTGTATTTAGATTTATACTTTTACTCATTGTTTCACAGAAGAAAGCCATATACAATGTGTTCTAAATCATTGTAATTATTTGAGATGATTTTAAACTTTTCTAAATTTAATTCCATAGCCATTGATTTCAGCCTTTTTACATCAGACTCTCGAGGGTTTAGCTTTACCTCATATGCCTCTTTTTTATCCAGAATAATGTCAATTTCTACCCCATTTTTTCTTTGATAATAATTGAACTCTCCCTTAGGCCTAAGATTCTGAAAAATACTGTTTTCGAAAAGGCTTCCCATATCCAAGTTAGCAAAATGATTGGCTATACCGGTATCACATAGGTAAACCTTAGGCATCTTTCTAATCTCAGAATTTCTTCCTTTACTAAATGGTCTTATTGTTTTTATGAAGTATATACCCTCCAAGAAAGAAATATATTCGCTCAATGTTGGACGAGAAATACCCAATTCTCTTGAGATATTTTGAATATCTAATTTAGAACCAAGCCGTTGCATCAAAAGTAACATTAAATCTCGAATAGCTTCGTTTCTTCGAAAATCCCCTAACTGTAGAATTTCCAGTTGAAAAAAGGAATTGAAGATTTCTTCTAATGCTTTTTTCTTCTCTTGAGCATTAGATTTTAAAACTACTCCTGGAAATCCGCCAAATTTAATATATTCATCATATAAAAGAGAAATTTCGTCAAAGATCGGTTGGGTGATATGGCGCGCATTCTCTGGTATTCTTAAAGAGCTTCCTTTGAATAAGAGACATTCACTAAAACATAAAGGAAAAAGCTCAAAAATATATTTCCTTCCAGAAAGCGATTCTGTGAAAAGGTTTTTTAAGTAGAAACTGGCTGAACCGGTCAAGAAGAATTTTACTTGATAATGGTCAATAAAATATTTAACGACTGAAGGTAGATTTTTTACAAACTGTATCTCGTCCAAAAATATGAACGGCTTACTCGTAAAATCAATTCCTAAACTCTCAAACGAGAACTTGATTCGCTCATAATTACGCTCTTCAAAATATTTTCTATTTAATGGATTTTCTAAATCTAAAAAAACTTTATTTTTCGAGGCAATTTGACTATCAATAAATTTGAGAAGCGTCGTTTTACCAGTCCTCCTCATTCCAGTAACGATGATTGCCTCGGGAGAATCAAGGTATGCTTTGATTGTGTTAAATATTAGCCTTGGTTTGACTATACATTACTATTTGTCAAGTATATTTCACATATAGTAATACTATTTGCAAAATATATTTTACATATAGTATAAACGAACTTAAAAATGCAAAATAAACCTCCATGCCAATTGAAATAAGTCTTGGATAAAGGATAAAAATAGCCCTGAAAGAAAGATAATACCATCCAATAAGACTTAAAAGAAGTTAAATAGAAAGGGCTTAAATCAAACCCTTTTCCTTAAGGTAGGCTTCGGCTGCGATGGCAGCTGTTGTGCCGTCGCTCATAGCATTGGTGATTTGCTTAGCTAACTGGAATCGGATATCCCCGGCAGCAAAGACCCCCTCTGCCGAGGTCAACATCTTAAAGTCGGTCTTAATGTAGCCTCTCTCGTCCAGCTCCAGATTTTTATTCAGGAGCTTACTGTTGGGTACAAATCCTATATAAATAAACACCCCGCTGACCTCAAGAGGGCTATTTTTGCCTGTCTTCACATTCCTCAGCAAAAGTCTCTCCACCGTCTCCTTCCCCTCTATCCTTTTTATTATGGTATCCCAGATGACCTCTACTTTAGCATTCTCAAGAAGTTCCTCTTGAAGCTCCTTTTTAGCTCGCAAGCTATGCCGTCGGTGAATAAGATAAACCTTCTGGGCAAACTTAGTTAAATATACAGCCTCCTGTACCGCAGCATCCCCCCCGCCGACTACTGCGATGGTCTGCTCGGCGAAAAAGGGTCCATCACACAGAGCGCAATAAGAAATTCCCTTCCCCAGAAACTCTTTCTCTCCCGGAACATTAAGCCACCTTGGCTCACCCCCCGCAGCCAGAATTACCGCCCCTGCGTGGTAGGTACCTTTTGCCGTTTTTACCACCTTCGCATTCCTTTCGCTGTGAATCTCCTTCACTTCTTCCAGCTTTATATTCGCCCCGAACCTTCGCGCATGCTGTTCCATTCGCTGGGCTAATTCAAGCCCGGAGATACTATCAAATCCCGGACAGTTCTCAATCCTCTCGGTATTTAAAATCTGCCCTCCGGGCATCTTCTTTTCCAGCACCAGAGTATTGAGCTTTGCCCGGGCACAATACAGCGCAGCTGTGAGACCTGCTGGCCCCCCTCCCACAATTATGATATCGTATCTCTCCATCTTCTTCTTTCAAGGAGACTAACAAAGCCCCTTTAGCTACCCGACTTCTCCTTGACGAGAATCTCGTAACCCTCTATCTGGACCTCCTCAACTTTACAATTCTCACGAGACTCCCGTTGCAGAAGATTGGTCTCCTTGGTACACTTCAGGAAAGCTTCTGCGGGGTTTCTGGCCACCACCAAACCCCAGCAGGGGATCTCCCCCAAATGGCAGACTACATAAAGCCTTAAGTCCGACATCTTTTCTCCCTCTGCCTTTCCCGGAATTGTTTTAATAATCTGATAAATAGTTAGATTTTATTCCGATTCTTTTACTCTCGATAAAATTATACCCTCTTGAGCTTGATATCTCCCTCCTTTATCTCGGTAGGAGAACTCACACTCTTCATCCGCTTCAAAAAATATCACCTGAGCTATTCCCTCGTTGGCATACAGCTTCGCTGGAGAGTGAGAATGATTGCATATCTCCATGGTGATGAAACCCTCCCATTCGGGCTCCAGAGGGGTGATGTTCAAGAGGATGCCGCAGCGGGCATAGGTGGACTTGCCCACACAGAGGGTGAACACATTCCGAGGTACCTTGAAATATTCAACCGACCTTCCCAGGACAAAGGAGTGAGGCGGGATAATACACACCGCCCCTTCGAAGTCTCTGAAAAAACCGGGCCCCATTTTTTTGGGGTCGACCACCTGTCCCTCTTGGGGGGAGAAAAGCTTGAACTTATCTGCCAGTCGGATGTCGTATCCATAGGAGGAAAGGCCATAAGATATGACAGCTTGGCTCACCTGGGAGGGAGCGAAAGGCTTGATCATTCCATGTTCCAGAGCCATTTTCTTAATCCAGCGGTCCGACTTTATCCCCATGCTCTTCCTTTCTGGCAAAAGGTCAGGAGGGCACTTCCCGGCCATCTCTCAGTGCAATGCGCCACACCTCGTCTATGGTGTCCACAAATTGGAATTCAAGCTCTTTTTTTATGGCTTCGGGTATTTCCTCCAGGTCTTTTTCGTTCCTGGAGGGGAGGATGATGGTTCTAATACCCGCCCGTTTAGCCGCCAGCACCTTCTCTTTGATCCCCCCTACCGGCAGAACCTTCCCCCTGAGGGTTATTTCCCCGCTCATAGCAACATCGGGTCGCACCGGCTTATCCATTAACAGAGAGATGAGAGAGGTGGCAATGGTCACCCCAGCGGAGGGACCATCTTTGGGTATGGAGCCCGCAGGGATGTGGATGTGGAGGTCGTATTTATCAAAGAAGTCCTCAAACTTCTTGTGGAACTCCCAAAAATCTTCTTCAAATTTACCTTTCATGAGTTTTCTTGCTTATTGGGAACCACCATGCTGAGGATTTAATTATCCCTGAGGCTCTTCTATTCCAGCCCCAAAATATACTCAAAAAGCCCAAAATCATCGGGAGGTCTTCCTAAAAATCTTCCCTCTTAAGCTTAAAATTAATTGGGAAGAAAAATGGGTCACGCAGGCCCAATTTAAGAAAACCCCCCGGTTTCTGGACTTTTGTAATTTGCTCTTTGGTTTATATTTGAAAACCATTCCTATGCCTGGTGGGCTAAATCTGCCAAAGTTGTATTTACCAAGACATCGGTCAGATTCTGCTGGGCTTTGCTCCAGACCTCCTTTATGCCACAACTGCTTCCGCATTCGCATCGATAATCATCGCTCAGACATCTGTTAATAGCTAGAGGACCATTAATTGCTTCAAAAACCTCTAAGAAGCTGATCTCTCTGGCTGGCTTGGCGAGCAAAAACCCTCCCTGAGAACCCCGGTGAGACCTCACCAGCCCTTCTTTCATCAGGTTTAACAGAATTTTGGCTAAGAATTGCCTCGGAATTTTCGTTTCCTCGGATATCTCCCGCAGAATCACAGGACGACTCATTGGCTGAGAAGAGAGGTAAAGTAATGCTCGCAAGCCGTAGTCTACTTTCCTGGTTATTTTCATAGATGCTTCTCTATTCAATAAATAATAGGTTTTCCATCATTTACCTAAGTAGACTTAATGGGACCCTTTTTTACTTCCCTCTGGCCATCCATCCTTATGGAGCAGAACTTCCCACACATACTGCAAACCTTCTCTATATACGCCTCACTCTGTCTCCTCATCTCACGGGCGCGCTGCGGGTCAATAGCCAGCTTATACATCTCTTCCCAGTCCAAGGCTTTTCTTCTGCCAGACATCTCCTCGTCGAGCTGCCTTGCCCCCTTGACCCCTTTGACCACATCCCCACAATGAGCAGCAATCCTGGCGGCGATGACCCCCTCCCTCACATCTTCTACCGTTGGCAACCGCAGATGCTCTGCGGGAGTGACATAGCAGAGGAAGTCGGCTCCCGCCGCTGCAGCTATTGCCCCTCCGATGGAGGCGGTTATGTGGTCGTATCCGGGGGCAATATCGGTGGGCAGGGGTCCCAGGACATAGAAGGGAGCCCCCCGACAAAGGGCTTTCTCAAGCTGAACATTAAGGACTATCTGATCCAGAGGGATATGCCCGGGACCTTCGATCATTACCTGCACATCCTGGTCAAAGGCGTAGTGGGCTAATTCTCCCAGGGTCACCAGCTCCTGAACCTGACAGCGGTCGGTGGCATCGGCTATCGCTCCCGGGCGAAGACCATCTCCCAGGCTCAGGGTTACATCATAGTTTCTGGCGATTTCCACCAGCCGCCCAAAATCCTGGTAGAGGGGGTTTTCCCGGCCGTGATGCTCCATCCAGCGGATAAGAAAAGCGCCACCCCGGCTGACTATACCCCCTATCCTTCCCTCTTTTTCCAGCCTCTCCACCGAGTCGCGGGTCACCCCGCAGTGTATGGTGATGAAATCAACCCCCTGCTGGGCGTGCTTCTCTATCACGGAAAAGATGTCATCGGGGGTAATCTCACCATGGGTTTCCCCCCGGCAGGCAAATTCCACCATTATCTGATAGATGGGGACCGTCCCCACCATTAATGGTGAGCGCTTCAATATCTCCTGGCGGATGGCATTGAGATCCCCACCAGTGCTCAGGTCCATAACAGAATCTGCTTTGGCTTCTACCGCCACCCTCAGCTTCTCCAGCTCCTCTTCCAACAGGTTGTGGACTTCCGATGTTCCAAAATTGGCATTTACCTTGGTTTTTAAACCTTCGCCTATTCCTCGGGGGTTGAACTTTCGGTTGATATTCTTGGGTATTACTATGCTACCTTTGGCAACTCCTTCAGCTATTACTTCGGGCTCCAGATGCTCATCCTCAGCCACCTGCTTCATCTCTTCGGTAATTATCCCTCTTTTAGCCTGAGCTAATTGGGTCATTATTCGCTCCTAAGCTAAGTTGTCTCTTTAATTAAATATAAAGCTCTTCTGGCTTAAATTCAAGACGGTTTCCTCCCTTATTATAGAATAATTTCACTCCCTCTTCCAGTCAAATTATTCAACCCTTATTAGGGGCTTCCCTCTAACGTCGGCAGGTAGTGCAGGAAGTTAGGGAGCAGGAATTGCAGCTACTGTTCGGAGAGGAGGAGGTGAAGCCTTTATCACTTTTAAATGCGAAAGCGGAGAAGAGCTTCTCTACTTTTCGGTTCTGGCATTTAGGGCATGAAATGGCTATCCCTTTTTTCAACACTAACTTCTCAAATTTATTTCCACACGAAAGACAGCTGTATTCAAATATAGGCATAGTAAGTTGGGCTCTCTCCTTTAAAGGGGTAACAAAATCTTCTTCTTTCTCTCCCTTACATCTCTTCGCCCGCATCTTTCAGGAGCTGGTTCCATATCCGGTCAACCTCGACCTGGATACTTTCCAGCAGCTCCTCATTTTCGGGTCGGAGCAGATGCTTAAACCTCCCCTGGTCTTTTAACCATTCCACGACTGGTATTTTCTTCCTGGGCTTATAGGTGATGCGCACCACGCCGCTTTCCACCTCATAAAGAGGCCAGAAGCAGCTATCCACTGCTCGCTGGACAAACTCCAGCCCCCGGGTGGGGTCGGTATGCCAACCGGTTGGACAGTGGCACAGCACATTAATAAAAGCGGGACCATTTACCTCGAACGCCCGGTAAGCCTTCTTCATCAGGTCCAGCCACTTAGAAGGAGCAGCCTGAGCGGCATAAGGGATATTGTGAGCGGCCATGATACGGGTGAGGTCCTTGCGGAACTGCTGTTTCCCCTGAAGCACCTTGCCCACTTCGGATGTGGTTGTTCGGGCACCTGAAGGGGTAGCGCTGGAGCGTTGTCCCCCGGTATTCATATACCCTTCGTTATCGAGGCATACATAGACGATATTGTGCCCCCGCTCCATAGCACCAGAAAGGGCTTGGAAACCTATATCATAGGTTCCCCCATCCCCTCCGAAGGCTAAGAACTTTATCTTCCTCTCCTTGGGTATCTCCCCCCTTCTTACCTTTGCCCGATACATACTTTCCAAGCCAGCTATAGTAGAGGCGGCATTGGGGAAAGCGGAGTGAATCCAGGGGACCCTCCAGGAGGAGAAGGGAAAGGTTCCCGAGCATATCTCCAAACAACCGGTGGCATTCGCTATTACAACTGGCTCCTCAAAGGAGGCCATTATCTGCCTGACGGTGATGGCTACCCCACAGCCCGGGCACATCTTATGTCCTTGAGCAAAAGGCTCTTCTCTGGTAGCAATATCTTTCAATTTGAAGCTGACCATCTTACTTCTCCTTCCTTACTCCCTCAAGTTAAGGAAATCTACTAATTTTCCCCGTTCGCCGGTTCTGGCAATTTCACGGAGGCGAAGGTAAACGTCCTTGATATGTCTTAAGGGCAAATCCCTTCCGCCGAGACCATAGATGTAATTTATGACTTGAGGAGGGGACTTCTCCTCGTAAAGAGCGGCTCTCACTTCAAGAAAGAGGGGTCCACCTTGGGCACCCCCGGTTCCACATCGGTCCAAAACAGCTACGCTTTTCGTCCGGGAAAGGCTCTTGGCCACTTCCTCAGCGGGGAAGGGTCGGAAAGCCCGAACCTTCAGCAGACCAGCCGTTACCCCTTCTTCTCTCAGTTGGTCAATTACATCTTTGACGCTGCCAGCAGTAGCGCTCATAACCACAATGGCATGCTCAGCATCTTCCATCCGATATTCCTCTACCAGGCCATAATACCTTCCCGTGAGAGCCCCATACTCCTGTCCCACCTGCTGGATCACCTCGGGGGCATTAATCATCCCCACTAACTGGCTCCTTTTGTGTTCCATATAATAATCGGGTCTATCAGCTGCTCCATAAAGGACCGGATTATCAATATCAAGCATGGGATAAGATGCGATATATTCGCCGATAAACCTCTTCACCAGATTATCCGGCTCAACTGTCAAGGTCTCCACCATATGGGAGGTCTGGAAGCCATCTATAGCTACCAGAACCGGGGTGCGAACATTGGGGTTCTCCGCGATCCTGAATGCCTGGATTGTGTTATCATAAGCCTCCTGGCCATTCTCGGAATAGAGATGAATCCACCCCATATCTCGCATGGCCATGGTGTCGCTGTGGTCTCCATGGATATTTAACGGAGAGTTCAGGGCACGGTTGGCAATTGCCATTACCATAGGAAGCCGAAGCCCTGAAGTTACTCCCAGCACTTCAAACATATAAGCCAGCCCTTGCGAGCCGGTAACCGTCATCACCCTGCCACCACCGGCAGCCGCTCCCACACAAGCGCTCATGGCACTGTGCTCGCTCTCGGTGGCCACAAACTCGGTATCCACCAATCCATCGGCAACAAAGCGAGCGAAGGATTCCACTACCTGAGTGGAAGGGGTAATAGGGTAAGCAGCCACCACATGGGGATTGATTTGACGCATAGCCTCTGCAATGGCATCGTCTCCTGTTAAGGAGACTCTCCTCTTCGATTTTTTCTCTTCCAAAGTTCCTTTTTCCATCGATTATTCTCCAGCTTTTCGAAATTTAAGGTTAACAGCTCAGATTTGTCAATCCGAGCATTTCTGTTAGGCTACCTCCTCAGAGATAATTTCCAGCGATTTAGGCTTGGTGGGGCACACTTCTACGCAAATGCCGCAGACCTTGCAATGATAGTCATCTATCCCTATCATTTTGCTATCTTTGACCTTGATGGAAGCATCGGGACAGTTAATCCAGCATAGAAGACAATGAGTGCATGTATCATCATGCCATACCAAACGGTTGGGGTTCCAATCCCCGGTCTGGGTTTCTGACGAATTACCCATATCCAATATAAGCCCACCTATCGGTAGCTCCTGCCATTTCTTAAGCTTCTCTTTTTTCATCCTTGTTTCACCTCCTCAAAGCCCCGTTTGGCAGCTTTCAGGTTCCCTTCGATTATCTTAGAAGTGAATTTCTTACCCATTAGGGCTCGGAATTTTTCATTAAAGCTATTAATATCAGCCAGGTTGGTAACCTTCACCAGAGCACCTAACATAGGGGCATTAGGGATGTCGACTCCAATCTCATTGATGGCTATTCTGCTTCCGTCGAGGACATATAACCTTCTTTCTCCTATATTAAGCTTCTGTCGCAGTTCATCCGGCTGGCGATTGGAATTGGCTATGAAAATAGCATCTGGAGTCGCTCCTTCAGACACATCAACTGTTCGGAGGAGGGTCTGGTCTAAGACCAAGACCACCTGAGGCTCCTCAATTCGGCTATGGATACGGATGGGACTATCGCTGATGCGGTCGAAGGCCTCCACCGGGGCTCCTCTCTTCTCGGCACCGTATTCGGGATAAGCTTGGGTGTATTTTCCCAATTCACCAAGAACCTGGGCTAAATTGTTTGCCGCCATTACCGCTCCCTGTCCGGCACGGGCGTGCCATCGTATTTCTAATACCTTGCTCATATTTTCTCCTCCTGCCTTAATACCTGAAAAGCACACGCAAAAATAATAAAAGGGTGTTAAAACCCTTCTTCAGAACTCTTAACCACGCTTTCAATCAATACTGCAATTGTTTAAATAATAGCAGACTCTTACTCACATTATGCTGCAAAAAGCCTATTATTATAGCACAAATTATTACCCCTGCCTAATAAATTAAAGCTGTCACAAAAATATTTATAATCGTCCCCTGGGCAAATTTATTTGACGCTGGGGTGTATTCAGTCCTTTTGAGCTTTATTCTCTTTCCCATCAGTTTTCTTTCTGTAATCTTCGATGGCTGCCTTTAAGGCATCTTCTGCCAAAACAGAGCAATGCATCTTGATCTTGGGCAGTCCATCGAGGGCTTCGGCAACTGTTTTATTGCTAATGTGTAGTGCTTCTTCTATGGTCTTTCCTTTAACCATCTCGGTCACCATGGAGCTGGTAGCGATAGCAGCGCCACATCCGAAAGTCTTGAATTTCGCATCCACAATGCGACCATTCTCCACCTTTATGGTGAGTTTCATCACATCACCACAAGCGGGGTTACCCACGGTGCCCTCGCCACTGGGATTCTCAATCTCTCCCACATTGCGGGGGTTCTGGTAATGTTCCATCACCTTGGCGCTGTACTCTTCCAGGTTATACATACTACACCTCTTTATACAAGGGGGACATCTCCCGCAATCGAGCCACATTTTTGCTCAGCTCTTCCACCAGATAATCAACCTCATCCTCCGTGTTGGACCTGCCCAAACAGATCCTGAGTGAACAGTGGCTCAGTGCCTCTTGAACCTTCATAGCCAGCAAAACATAGGAAGACTTCAATGAGCTGGAAGTGCAGGCGGAGCCCGAAGAGATGGCAAAATCCTTTAAGGAAAGAATCAACGATTCCCCCTCAACAAACTCAAAGCTCAGGTTCAAATTTCCTGGCAACCTCTTCTCCGAATGCCCATTAAGGTAGACACGCTTTATTCTCTTCATGACCCCTTGGTAAAGACGATTTCTCAATTTAGTGAGCCTTATAGCTTCTGCTTTCATGACCTTGCCCGCTTTCTGGCAGGCTTTGCCTAAACCGATTATCCCAGGGACATTCTCGGTGCCCGCCCTTAAACCTCTCTCGTGTCCGCCACCATGGAGAAGAGGCTCTATCTTAACCCCCTTTTTCATATAAAGCGCCCCTATTCCCTTGGGACCGTACATCTTATGACCCGAGATGGAGAGAAGGTCAGCTTTCAACTTATCCACTTTGGTCTCTATTTTACCTGCCCCTTGAACAGCATCCGAATGGAACAACACCCCTTTCTCTCTGGCTATCTCCCCTATCTTCTCCACTGGCTCGATGGTGCCCACCTCGCTGTTCACGAACATAATGGAGATTAGTATGGTCTTATCGGTAATAGCCCTTCTTACCTCTTCCGGGTCAACCATGCCATAGCGGTCCACGGGGATGTAGGTGACCTTAAAGCCCTCTTTCTCTAAAAACTTGCAGGTCTCCAGCACCGCTTTATGCTCAATCTGGCTGGTGATAATATGGTTCCCTCGGTCTCGGTAAGCGTGAGCCACTCCCTTAATAGCAAGATTATCCGCCTCGGTAGCTCCGCTGGTGAATATAATCTCTTCAGGATGGGCTCCAATGAGGCCTGCCACCTGACTGCGTGCCTCATCTACTGCTCGACGGGCTTCCCATCCATAGGCATGGGTGGAGCTGGAAGGGTTGCCAAACTTATCGGTCAGATAAGGCATCATAGCCTCCAGTACCTCAGCGTCAAGGGGAGTGGTAGCATTGTGGTCCATGTAAATAATCTTCATTCCCTTCGTCCCTCCCATTTATGACCAAAATAGTCTTCTTTTTAATATATTTCCTTCTTTCTATTTTGTCAATGAAAAAAACAAAGAAAAGTCTATCAATCTCACTCGGAGGGTGCCCACACTACAAGGCTTCTGGGGAGTATAGAGACCTTCAGTTGGGGAGCCTCAATGAAGGGGTCGCCATCCATATGAATGGGACCGGGCTTCTCCCTGATAATCTCGGTTTGAGCTATCTGGTAATAGTCCATCTGGGGTATGGAGTCTATCTTGCCAGTGAACAGCTTGGGAAGCTTTATGAGTGCCTGCAGCAGGCTCAAATTCCTCAGTATACACAGGTCAAGCAGACCATCATCGATCTTAGCCCTGGGGGCTATTTGGGCTCCACCACCATATTGTCTGCAATTGGCTATGGTTATCAATAAAGGGGAAACCCTGATATTATCCCTATCAATTCGCACCTGCAGTAGCTCTGGTTGGTAAAGAAAGTACTCCTTCACTCCGATGTAGAAATAGGGGAGGACTCCTCGACGACGCCGTTTACCTCGCTGATTGTACAACAGACCAATGTGGGCGTCGAAGCCGAGCCCGGCGGTGCTGAAAAAATATTTCCCGTTTATAACTCCCGTATCAACTTCCCTCCTGCTTCCGCGAAGGAGGGCTCGGCAGGCACCCTTAAGGTTCAAGGGAATGCGCAGGTCTCTTGCCAGACCGTTGCCCGAGCCGGTGGGGATAATGCCCAGGGCTACTCCGGTGTGGACCAATCCGCTGGCCACCTCTTTTACCGTGCCATCGCCCCCTATGGCCACCACCAGCTCGTAGCCCTGCTTAACCGCATCTTGAGCTAAATAGTAGCCATGTCCCCGCTGCTCGGTAAGGATTATATCAAAATCCCATAAAGGACCACGAAGCTCTCGCCGCAACAGGCTGACAACCTTTTCGGGAGCTCTCCTCATTCCGGCAACCGGATTAAGAACAAACTTAGCCCTCATAATCCTTCACTAAAGTGATGAAACAAACTTTCTAAATAAGTTATCATAAAACTCCTCTTTTTCCAAGCCTTTAAGGCTTGGCCAGAGGATAGAAGATATGAGGGGATATTGGTATTGAATCTCATCCATTTATATTGTAATATTTCTTAAGAGCTCTCCTTAATAAAGGAGAACGGGCAGGTATGAAGTCTGATGCTAAAAGTATTTCTAAAAGACCATTCTTCTGAGGAGAACCCTCATGAAGGAAAGAATAGACTACGAAAAGATTCTTCGCTCTTCACCCACGGTAACCATCAAAGAATTGAAAGAGTGCTATCCTGTCATCAGGAGGTTGCTTCGGCGTCTCCAGAAGAGATTAAAGCTTTCTGATGATGAGGTGTACAACTTACAGTTAGCTGTAGGAGAAATCTGCGCTAACGCCATCGAGCATGGGAATAAATGTGCCCCGGACAAGTCGGTGCACGTCTCCTATGCCTTTCATCAGCATAGATTAATTTTTCAGGTGGAAGACGAAGGCGAAGGGTTCAATCCCGAAGACCTCCCTGACCCCACTAAGCCGGAAAACCTTCTGAAGAAGAGGGGGCGGGGCATATTTTTAGCCTGCTCGTTGGTGGATGAGATAATCTTCCAAGATAAAGGAAGAAGGGTCATCCTGGTGAAAAAGCTGACCCAATCGTCATCCCCTGCCTAACTGACTCCCCGAACCCTAACTCCCCCATCAGGGCGTGCTAACCTTTATGATGGATGAGGTGGAAGAAGTAGCATCATCATCATCGGTGACCGTCAGGGTAACCGTCTTATCTCCTGATGTGCTGTAGGGATGGGTAACTATTTTGCCCATACCCGTGAGAGCATCTCCAAATTCCCAGCTGTATTTAACGATAGTCCCATCAGGATCGTAAGAAGAGGAGGCATTGAATGTCACCGATTCGCCCACTTTGGGATCGGAAGGAGAATAGGTAAAGTTAGCTGTAGGGAAGATGTTAGGTGGAGTAATCACCTTAATAGCTATAGAAGAAATGATAGCCCCGGCGGTGGCGGTCACCGTCACCGTATCCACATCCTTATCCCAACTGCCAAGCGTGAGGGTATCGAAAGCCTCCCCACTCTCATTGGTGAGGACAATCTGCCCACCAGAATCGAGGGCACCGGCATCGGTGGAGAAGGTTATCGCCGCATTAGCAATGGTCTGAGCATTCTCATCAAAGGCAATCGCCGTAATGGAACTGGTGGCTCCCTCCTCAAAAGAAATGGAAGCCGGCGTGGCGGTGAGGGAGATGAAGGCGATAGCCGCCCCAATCTGGACTATAATGGGCTCTGCAGTGCCCACCACACCTGAACTAACCGTTATCTCCGCAATGCCAACCTCAATCCCGCTGGTGAGGATGGAGCGAGCCATACCATCGGTGGTAGTCACCCGCCCATCAATGGTGCCCATGGTGGTGGTCAGATAAACCACTGTCCCATCGGGCACTGGATAGCCATCACCTCTGGTGATGATGACGGTGATTACCGCGTTGTCTCCCCCAGGGTTAATGACCGCGGGATTGACACTGATGGTCATAATGGCATCCTCTGGTGCTACAGGGTCGACCTTCTGACAAGACGTTATCAGCCCTATGCAAAGCCCGATGGAGGCGAGAGTTAACAATTTTTTAATCATAGGCTATACCCTTTTTAGTCAGAATAAAGGGTTTTCTTTCCTCCTTACTACCATTCCCGGTAATAGGTTCCATCTAAAGCCTGCTCATAAGAGCCACTGTGAATATCCCATATGCCTGGTTCTTCGTCAGGCTCTAATTTCTCCCAGTCAATATAGACTTCCACCCAAGTTTCAGCCGATTCGGTAAATGGGTCCACCGGTATACTCCGCAAATAGCCCTCAGTGACCAGATCTTCCAGCGTGTAGGGGTATCTCTCCTTATCAACATAGAACTGGTCTATGCAGTCCCTCATATAAAACAGGTCCTTCTTCAACACCGCCTCTTTTGCTCGGATATGGGAGTAGCGAAAGGTCGGCAGGGCTAAGGTGGCTAAAATCCCTATCATAGTAATAACTATCATTAACTCAATCAGGGTAAAGCCTTTCTGCTTTGCCGAAATAGCTCGCATCTTATTCACTCTGTTATTTTCTTACCAATCTTTATATTTAGTGCCATCCAAGGCAATTCCTTCGCTTTTAGAGTAAACATCGAAGACATTCTCCCCTCCCCAAGAGGTGGAATCAAAATCATCCTGATAGGAACGCATTTCCCAATCGGTGGAGTTAGTCATCGGGTCACGGGGTATGCGGCGCAAAAATTTCTTCATTACATCCAGTTTACCCACCTCTTCCACGCCCTCGACCAGAGCCTGGAGATCGGGGGGATAGCCTTCGGAGCCGAATTCTGCCGTAATCTGCCCCAGGTCAACCATTTTTTTATATTCGTCGATTGCCCTTCTTATAATCCTCAGATTCTCCCGCAGCTCAACCTCTTTAGCCCTCTTGATGGCGATTCGGGCTACCGGCAGGATGGATGCAGCTAAAACAGATATGATGGCTACTACCACCATTAGCTCTGCCAGGGTAAACGCCGATGTAGAGCCTCGCATATTGATTTTGGAAGCCAGAACCTTTATCATCCTTTCTCCCTATTGGACCTGAATCTTCGCCGGCACAAAATTAGCGGGGAGAGTGTTAGAGGTGGCATCGCGCACACTGTTATTGGAGAAGACTATATCCGTGCTCCCTGCACCGACTGCCTTGAAAACCACAGTGCACAATATCCCCGACCCATCCACTCCGGTATCCTTCCCTAACCTGGCGAGACTCACCCTCAGCTGTCCTCCCTTATTGTCATAATCCCTGACGAAGCTCACCTGGGCACCATCCTTTCCCAATAAGGGTCCCATAGTTACCTCTACTATCTGCAGAACATTGGGGTCAAAGCCCAGATTGAAGGGTACATGCCCCACATTACGAGCGTTGTCGAGATTGATGTTGACCGAAAATCTTTCTTCCCGAAAGACGATAAGGCTGGCTGGGGTTATGGAAACCTCAGCGGGAGTGAGTTCTTCACCCATCTCTTCTGGTTCTGGCTCTGCTTCTTCTTCCTCCGGTGGCGACTCCTCGGCTGGAGGGGTTTCCTCCTCTGTCTCCTTTTTAGCGGGAGCTGGCTTCTCCTCAGGCGGCTTCTCCCCTGCTGGCTTCATCTCTTCCATTACTGCTCTCTCCTCCAATTCGGCAATGGGTGGCGCCTCTCTATAAACCATAGCCCTTTCAGTCCCCGCCCAAATAGCCCTCAGGTCTTCCTCGGTAATGTTGGGGGTTTTGATGATGTGAGGGGTCATGGTAAGAACGATGTCGGTTTCTACATTCTGGGAAAGCTCTTTGGAGAAAATTTTGCCTAATATAGGTATATCGCTCAACCCCGGGATACCAGAAATGGACTTGCGCTCCTCGAACCTTATCAAACCTGCCAGCAGGTTGGTCTCCCCATCCTTCAACCTTATTGTTGATTCTATCATCCGGCTGGTGAAGGTTGGCTGCCCTTCCAGCATTTCGGCCAGAATCGATTCTATCTTCACTGTGAGTGCGAGGGTGATCTCGTTGTTATGGTGCACTCGGGGGGTCAAATCTATCTGAATCCCTACTCGGCGATACTGGTAGGAGTGAATAGGGGTCACCACTCCGATAGTCTGTGCCGGGGTGATGGTGGTCACCCGGATGGGGATTTCCTCTCCGATGAACAGAGAAGCCTTTTCCCCTTCGGTGATTCTGAGCTGAGGCTTGGCCACGAGGCGGGCGTCACTGGTCTGCTTCAGCAGGGTATAAGTAAAAGAGGGAATAGTCAGGAACCAATCGGCTTGACTGATATAGGGGATTTGAGAAAGACGGATACCGGTCTCCTCCTGAGCCAGGCCCTGAGTAATGCTGTAACTGCTAAGCAACAAGCCGTATTCGTTGAGCTTGGTTCGGTTAACCTCTAATATCTCAAGGTCAACTATGACCTCCCCTTTCGATTTATCAGCTCGGTTAATTAACTTTTCGGCAAGGGCAATGATATCGGCTGAATCGCGAATGGTGACGGAATTGAGCTGAGGATCCGCGGAAATGTTCCTAATCCCCAGAACGGTGCGGAGCCCCTGTAAGACACTTTTGACTTCGGCGTTAGACAGGTAAAAGGTCTGGATCACCAGTTCAGTATACTCCCTTCTCTTGGCCGGGTTGTCGGGGACTACAACTATAGTGGTTGGATTGACGATCTTGTAAAAATGACCATTAGTGGTTACCAGAGAATCTAACGCATCCAGGAAGGAGACATTGGCCACCTCAAAGCTCATCTTGCGGTCTCTGATGGTGGGGTCTAACAGGATGTTTATTCCCGAAAGCTTGGCTAAAGCGGTGTAGACTTCCTTCATGTTGTTGCTGGGGAAGCTAAGGGTAATCTTTTCCGGGGATTTGGGGCTCAAGTAGACAGGAGGAGCCTTCTCAGTCTCTACCTTCTCTTTGAGCATCTCAATCTCGGTCTTCTCTCTAAGCCTCTCAGCTTCCTCCTCTACCTTGGCTCGGGCTTTATCCATTTCGATGAGGGCAAGCTGATTGGTGGAGTCTAACTCTATCGCCAACCGAAACTCCACCATTGCTTGCTCGATGTTCTCCTCTTCCATCATCTGTTTTGCCTTGCTCAAATGCACCTTTGATGCCTGACGACGAGCAGTTTCCAGGCTCAGGCGGTAAGCGAGGTTGTCGGGGTTCAATTTCATGGCTTCGAAGTAATAGAGCACCGCCTGGTCCCAATCGCCCTCTCTCTCTGCCTGCACTCCCCTCTTATAGGTTTTGGTAGCTGCACAGCCGGCTAAAAAGAAGAGAAGGAGAACGATTACCAACCTTTTTATTAATAACCCGTTTTTCACTCTTCCTCCTTAAATGACATAATCCATACCGATTATACAAATCAGAAGTTGCCATTCACTAAGGGGATTTTCTGCTTCAAGCTGGTATTTACTACCCCCAGCTCAATATATTGATAATCTATCTCAAGAATGGTGAATCTCTCCTCTATGATGTCCCCCTTGATTCCTACTAAGATTTTGTCCCCTTTTTTGAGGGTAGCTATCATCTGGCTATCCTTTCGGGCAAATCCGAGGAATTTAAATCCAGCTAACTCCTCGAGCGCGGGGGGAGAACCGGGAGAGGAAGCCTGCTGTTCAGCAGTGGTCTTATCTGCGACCACCCCCCCTTCAGTCTTTCTTGGAGCGTCTGTTTGCTGCGTCTGCGATGAGGATCGTCTTCTTGTAGAAGCTGGTGCGGCAGCCTTAGCTGCCCCGAACCTGAACAGATTCCTCCCCAAAACAGAGTAAGCGGGCATCTGCTGGTTGAGGAGCTTCAGGTTTATCTCTGGCAGAAGCGATTTCCCCTGAAGTGAGGAAAGGCGTGCTTCCCCTTCAGATGGAGCCTCTGAAGTGATAGGGATGCTGGCTATCTCTCCGCTCCTTCCACCTATCCTTCTCAGTTGGTAGGCCACGAGGGCAAAGAACACCACTAACAGAATTAATAACAAAATCTTTTTCTGCCGTCGCTCCATCTGGGAAACCTCTTTTTATATAATATCAGTCTCCTTGCTCTATCTATTTATAGCAGAGAGAAATAGGTAGACAGCTTGATGTTGAGTTTGAGATTACCCCCTGTTTCCTCTGGATTAGAAAGCTCTACACGGTCGATAATGAGGAAATATTTGGAGTTTTCAATCTGGTTGACGAAGCGTCTCAGATTGGCGTAGCTTCCCCGCAGAGGGAAGGTGATTTCAAATAAAATTACTTTATCTTCCTCAATAATTTCGTGGTTATATTGAATGTTCTGCTTTTCCACCTGAAATCGCTTGGCTAACCTCTCCACCTCGCCAAGTATATCAACCAACCCTTCCTCTTTTTGGCTCAATGTCTTGGAGTAGAAGTTCTCCACCTGCCGGCGGATTTCCTTAAGCCTCTTGTCATTCTCTTTTCTTTGAGCCAGCTCCTGCTTTCCTTTCTCTATCCTCATACCAAGGGCAGCAGCTTTACTATCCAGTTTTTTGAGCCATCTCTCCCGGGGCAGGGTGAAAATAGTCAGAATAAGGATATTAGCTACCATAGCGACCAGAACCGGTATCACCAACCATTTACGATGCCAGAGAAGTTCCATTGACTCCCTTTATCAGAACCTATAGCAGAAGTTTCTATAAATGGTCATTCGGAAACCTTAACTTTCGGAAAATAGTCCAACTGGAGCTTAAAGTCTATCCTCTTAATCCCCTGATGTTCCTTTTCACCTTCTGTGTTTGGGTAGACAGAGGAGAACACTGGTGATTGCTCCAGGTTTTCAATAAACTTTAATATATTTTGATAACCATCCCCTATTAAGCGAAGGTTGATTTTGATCCTCCCACCCTCCACTGTAGGGTTGATGGAGACCATCATAATCCGTGGTGGCATAATATTCTCGAAGTGATTGAAGAGCTCGGTCCAGGAGAGTTTCCGCCAGCTGATGATCCGATTAATGAAGTCAGTATAACTTCTTAGCTCCTCGACTTTCCGAGGTTCAATGGCGCGCTCGTAATAGCTTAACGCGTGCCCCTGGCGTCGCAAAGCCGCTTCCTTTAGCAGAATCTGCTCCTTTATGTCCCGCGAGCTATCCACATAATGCACATAGTTCAACCAGTTATAATAGGATAATCCAACCACTACCAACACTGCCATGGTGAAAATAAAATAGAATAGAGCCATATTTCTAAAGGGACGAGAAGCTAAATTTATGGATATTCGCATAGGCTCAGCCCCTCACCAGTAAACCAATGGTGGCTGCCAACCTTGAGAGCTCTCCTTTATCTATAGAGACTCCTTCATCCAGTTTCATTGCCCCCCAGGGATTGATGGTTTCCACCTGGAGATCAAAGTTTTCCTGAATCTGGCTTTTAAGCTCTGTCAAACGGGGACTAATTCCACCCACATAGACCATTTTAAGCCCATTCCCCCCTAAGCGCTCTTTATAATAGATATAAGATGAATTAAGCTCCCGGAGGGCAATTTGAAGG
This sequence comes from bacterium (candidate division B38) B3_B38, assembly GCA_005223145.1. Lineage (GTDB taxonomy): Bacteria > Acidobacteriota > B3-B38 > Guanabaribacteriales > B3-B38 > Guanabaribacterium. The sequence continues at coordinate 55,050 of NJBL01000002.1, forward strand.
ATTGATTTTCCTGAAAAGCCAGCTCCTAATTCTTTGGTGCGATAGAAGATAAGCTCCTCCCCTCGGAAGATCACCATAGAGATATATGCCTCAGAGAAGTTGACCACCATGCTCTCAGAACTATCATTATGCCCTCTTGGTATAGACCAATGGCAGAAATTGACCAGGCCAAAGGAAGAAGGAATAACCACACCGGGAACAACCCCCCAGGGCTCAAACAACCTCTCAAACTGAGCCCGTACATCCCTCTTAATAATAGCTGCCAGAAGCTTTGGAGAACCATCCCTGCTCACCATAGGTTGAAAGCCTATCATAGCCTCTTCTATCCTGAAAGGTAAGGTCTTCTTCAGCTTCCATTGGATGAGCTTCACGGTCTCCCCTTCCCTATGGGGTAAGCGTTGAAGGTTATCGAGGAGAACCACCTTTACTACGTTGTCCGGAATAAGAAGGTAGATTTTTTTTATCTTTGCCTGATCATTGCTCAGGATGGAAGCGATCTTCTGTTCTACCACGGGTGGAATGACCATATTGGAGCCGAGCATAGAAGCCTGTACCCCTTCCGGGGAAAGCTCCTCCAGAGAGTAATCAGCCAGAAAGTAGCTCCCTTTGTGGCGGGCAACCCTCGCCCATCCCAGCCATCTCTGGGATATCTCTATCCCTGTAAGGGGGGCTTTGGAGGGGAATCTCACCACATCAGCTATAGACTTAAAAGGATTCATTTCTAACAAAGGATTTAGCCTCTTATTCCACAAAGGTGACCCGATTTATCTCTTGCAGGGTTGCAATTCCATTGAGCACCTTCTCCAGAGCCGACTCCCGAAGAAACCTCATCCCCTCTGCTTTTGCCTGCTTTTTAACCTCTGCCCCTGCCCTTTTTTCCAGAATCATAGCCCTGATGGTATCAGACATCTCCATAAATTCCATAATAGCAGTTCTTCCCCTGAAGCTGGTCCCTCCACAATCGATGCACCCTTTCCCCTCGTAAAAAGTGAAATCGCGGTATTTCTCTACCTCCAACCCCGACTCCTCCAGTAGCTGGGGAGAGGCTTTAACCGGAGTCTTGCAGGAAGGGCAGATAATCCTTACGAGCCTCTGGGCTAAAACGCAGTTAACCGCAGAGACGAAGTTATAAGGCTCTATTCCCATATGGAGCATCCTTCCCATAACATCGATGACATTGTTCGCATGGACAGTGGTGAAGACCAGGTGCCCAGTGAGAGCTGATTGGATGGCTATTTGAGCGGTTTCGGGGTCTCTGATTTCTCCTACCATAATTTTATCGGGGTCGTGCCTTAATATAGAACGCAGCCCCCGGGCGAAGGTGAGCCCTTTCTTTTCGTTGACCGGCACCTGGGTAATTCCCTCAATCTGGTACTCCACCGGATCTTCGATGGTTATAATCTTATCCTCCTCCCGCTTGATTTCTGAAAGCGCAGCATATAGGGTGGTGGTCTTGCCGCTCCCGGTGGGACCGGTCACCAGAAGCATCCCATAGGGTTCGGATATATATTTCCTTATCTTCTTCAGCTCCCGGGGGGAGAAACCGAGAACATCGAGCCTGAGCTCAGCAAACTCCTTATTGATGGACTCTTTGTCCAAAATCCTGATAACGGCATCCTCTCCGAAGATGTTGGGCATAATGGAGACCCGAAAATCGATGGTCCTCCCCTTATATTTGAGTTTGAACCTTCCATCCTGGGGGATGCGCTTCTCAGCTATGTCCAGCTCGGACATAACCTTTATGCGGGAGATTATGGTCCCGCTGTGCTTATTATCAATGGGCTCCATCGCCTGTAACAGAGAGCCATCGATCCGATATTTTATGAGCACCTCATCGTCCTTGCTCTCAACATGAATATCACTGGCTCTTCTCTCAATAGCATTGAAGATAATGGAATCGACCAGCCTGATCATAGGGCTGGTATCCTGGGTCAGCTTATCGATGGAGAGGCCCTCTTGCTCCCCTTCTTCCTCAGAAACCAGCTGAAGACGGAACCCTTCGGTTGCTTCCTCCAGAATCCGCTGCGAGGACTCGCTCTTCTTCAATATCTCCTGGATGGCACTTTTGCAGCCCACCTTAACCTCTATGTGGATTCCCAGCAAGAGCTCTATCTCATCGACCATAAGGATATCCGAAGGGTCTGCCATGGCGATGGTAAGGGAAGCTTCATTCTTCTCCAGAGGGATAAAATTGTACTTCATCATGAGCTGAACCGGTATTCTCTGAAAGAGGTCGTGGTCAACTATGAAATCTGTAAGGTCGATGTATTCGAGACGTAGCTTCTGGGCTAATTGCCTCGCTTCTTCCTCCTCGGCTATTTTCGTCTCATTGAAGAATGAGTACCCCTTTGCTCCTTTTGGCAAGTTTTTGTTTTCCTCTTCCATAATGCTCAATCTCCAGTAAGGATGATAAATAAACCTCTGCGCCTGTTCACCTCACTGCCGATATCACCCTGAACAGGGGGAGATACATCGACAGAAGCATCCCGGCAACAACTAATCCCATTCCCACAAGGAGAACTGGCTCCAGCAAGGATATAAGAGAATTGAGGTTATTATCAATCTCCTCGTCGTAGAAATCGGATATATTGCTCAACATCTCAGAAAGGGAGCCGGTCTCCTCGCCTACCTGTATCATCTCCAGGGTCATTTCGGTCATCAGACCTGTCTTCTCTAAAGAGTCGGACAAACTCTCCCCTTCTACTACCTTTTCCACCACATTGCTTACTTCACGGGCGACCAGCTGGTTGCTCACCGATTGAGTGGCAACCTGCAAAGAAGGGACCAATGGTATTCCTCCAGAAAGCATGGTCGCCAGGCTACGGGTCAGCTGGGAGATAGAATACTTCTTCCAGATACGACCAAACAGCGGGAGCTTGATCCCTACCCGGCTGAGTAATATCCCCCCCTTCTCCGTTCTCTTCCATAATTGGAAGAAGGCTAAAGCAAGGACGATTATCAAAGCAATAAAGACGATATTCTGCTTTATAAACAGGGATACGCGGATCAAAGTTAGGGTCAGAAGGGGCAATTGGGCGTTGAATTCGGCGTAAAACTGGGAAAATTTTGGAAAGACATAGGTAAGCAATATGACTACCAGACCGATAGAAAGAGCGATAAGAACCAGGGGATAGGAGATAGATGAAAGCACTTTCTTGCGTAGAGAAGATAGTATACGCACATATCTGGTATAGTGTCTCAGCATCCCCTCTAAATCACCGCTCTTCTCCCCTGCCACCAGAGAGGCAATATATATGCGAGGGAAAGCCCCGCCCTGCATATCAAAAGCATCCGACAGGGAGAAGCCAGATTTGACCTTTTCCCTCACATCTTGCAAGATGGTCTTAAACCTCGACTTTGGACGCCGCTTGATTAATATATCCAGGGATTGAAGCACAGGGAGCCCCGCACGGATGAGGGTGGCTAACTCCTGATTGAATATCAGAAAGTCGTCTATCTTGATCTTTTTTCTCCAAAAAGGGAGACCCCCAGCCAGCGATAGCTTCCTCTTTATGTGGAAGATATAAAAATCCCCCTGCTCCAGCTGTCGACGGAGCACTTCCTCATTAGGAGCGCTGAAAATCTGCTCCACTATCTCCCCGGCAGAGTTGCCCACCTTGCACCTATAAAATGCCATCTTTCTATGCTCACCTCTGAACTTTGGCTGTAATGACCATCAGCAGAGCGCGATCGCTCATCTCGCTTTTAGATGCCCCCACAATGATGGTCTGCTGGTTAATCAGGTTCAAGGCAGAACTGAAGAGCTTTTTATATCGGTACTTGCCATTAGGAAGAAGCTCACTCTTAAACAGCGTGAAGTTCCGCAACTTAATAACCCCCGGACCATCGTCAATAAACTCTCCATAGAAGCTTATAAAATATCGATTGCCCGCCTGATGCCGGAAATTCTCCCCCTCCACTGCCTTCAGCAAAACCCTGTCCACCAATTCATAGTGGTTGAAGTTCAGAACTCCGCTCAGCCTATTGGCCACCTCTTCCAGCTCCACGGAGACCTTGCCTGGCTGAGCGGCTTTGCTGGCTTCAATGAAGTGGATGGCAATAATGAGCCGTTTCGGCGGAAGGTCAAAAGCCCTTATCACCTTCTCTATTTTCTCGAGGTTGTAAGGGAAGTCTTTGACCACCAATTGCTTCTGCTGCGGCCTTATCAGAATAGACCCCTGGCTGCTGACAAATGGTCTGATCTTGAGAGTAGCCTCATTGAGGTCTCTAAACCTCAAGGTAAAGGTTTTCTCTTTCAACTTCTGGTCAGAAGCCTCCTGATAACAAAAGGAGGTAGCAGTAAAACATAGCACCATAATAAGGGAGAGCATTAACCCTATCTCTCCTCTCTGACAAAAATTTCTCATATCATCCCCCTTCTGACATCTAAAGGTCAATTTCTGAGCCGAATATTAAGATAAGATTTGTTTTGTCCTCCAATAGGAGGTTGTAAACTCGGAGGTTAGGGCTTTCTACCTTCTCGAGGGTGGGATAACGGTTTTCCAGCTCCTCAGCTTTCTCCGGAGATACCACCTCTCCCCTTCCCTTCCAGGGCTCGGCTATAAGGGAAGGCTCCTCGCCCTTCTCGGCTTGCTGGAAATGTAACCAGGTAAAGGTAGCTAATAAGGCAATAAGGAGCCCGGCTGCCACGCTGGCAATAACTCTATAGCTCCACCTGAAACGGTAAACCGGCGCCCTCTCCCACTCAATGGCCGCCTTTATCCGGGACCAGAACCCCTCCCAGAAATATTCCTCCTTTTCCTGCAGGGTTAACAAAGAGAAAAGCTTGGAAGGCTCATTTAAGCAGACCGCCTTATAACATCTGGGGCAGCGAGCTAAATGCCTCTCTATTTCTCTGGTCTCCTCCTCGGAGAGCTCATATCTGAGGTAAGAGTCCATTAAAACAGCAATCTCTTTGCAAACTTTCATTTTCTATTTATCCAGGTTATATATTCCGGGAAATGGCGTTCAATCTGCTCTCGCAAGAACTTCTTAGCCAGCCAAAGGTTATTCCTTATGGTCGATTGTGTTGCTCTCATAATCTTCGCTATCTCCCGGATAGAAAAGCCATGGATCTCCTTGAGCACAAAAGCCGCCCGCTGCTTGGGAGGAAGACGGGAGGCGAGACAATTGAAAATCGCCTGCAGCTCCTTGATGAGAAGCTTCTTCTCGGCATCCGGCTGGATGGAGGGAAGCTCCTCAGCCATCCCCTCCACCGCAGATACCCCACCCGCACCTCTCTTCTTATTGCGAAGATAATCGATGCTCCCATTCACCACCATCCTGTAAAGCCAGGTATTAAATTTTCTCCCCCGCTGAAACCTCCCTATGCGCTGCCACAGCTTGATAAAAGTTTCCTGGGTAATATCCAGAGCACCATCTTCATCGCCGGTTATCTGATATGCAATCCAGAATATCCGCTGTCGCTTCCGCTCTACCAGCTCTTCAAACGCTTGCCAATCCCCTCTTTGGCACCTCTTGATGAGAAGCTCTTCCTCCTCGCTACTGACTTCCCAGCGCTTGTCAGGCTTATCCACTAAGCTTCACCTTTATATACGCAAAAAGTTGCTGAAGTATCTAAAAAATTCTTAAGTTGCCAAAATATAGCACATACCACAGGCTTCGTCAACATCCCTCTCTTTGAATTGTAATACATAATTGGAGGGAATTTAACTATTTTAGTATTGTTAGATAATATCCCTTATGATAAGATAAAAAACATTAATTATAAGAAAGACCGCTAAATGAATAAGATGGGTCAACCCTGGTAGTCGGAAAGGTTAATTACTATGAAAGAAAATATCCTGAATAGATTGGAAAAAGAAGTTCTCCTGTGCGATGGGGCGATGGGGACCCTGCTAAACTCAAAAGGAGTCCCCTATGATAAATGCCGAGAGGAACAGAACCTGGTCAACCCCGAGTTAGTCCGCACCATTCATCAGGAGTATATTGATGCCGGCGCTCAGATAATAGAGACCAACACCTTCAGAGCTAATCGGATAAAGCTCCGCGCCTTCGGCTTAGAAGATATGATTGAGGAGATAAACAAAGCGGCAGTAACAATCGCCAGGGAAGCTGCCGGGAAGGAGGTTTATGTAGCCGGCTCGGTAGGTCCATTGGGAGTGTTAGCCAAGCCCTATGGGCACCTCACCGTGGAGGAGATCAGTCAGCTCTTTCAAGAGCAGATAAGCTATCTGGTGGAAGCAGGAGTTGACCTTCTGATGATTGAGACCATCTCCAGCCTTCTGGAAGCGGTAGAGGCAATAAGCGCAGCCAAAAAGGTCTCCCCCACCGCCCCGGTGGTATGTATGATGAGTTTTCTGGAGGATGGGAAGACCAAATTCGGGGACGAGATGATTAACTCCCTGAATAAAGTCAAGGAGGCTGGCGCAGATATAGTGGGAGTCAACTGCACCATAGGCCCCAAAGAGACCTATGACTTAGCCCGTATTTTTATCCCCCAGGTGGATGCCAAAATCTCCATAATGCCCAATGCCGGCTACCCCACCATAGTTCAGGGAAAGACTATTTTCCTCTCCTCCCCCGAATATCTCAAAGAATACGCCTCTCTCTTCGTTGAGTTAGGTGCCAATATAGTTGGGAGCTGCTGTGGGACCACCCCCGAGCACACCCGCGCCATGGCTCCCCAGGTGCGGGGTAAAAGACCCGCTCGGGGAGTCTCCACAAGTCCTACCATAACCCCTGTCGAGGGAGCAGCGGAAATTTCTAAAGTTGCAGTAGCAGTGGAGGCAAGGAGATTTACTGAAAAGCTGATTCAGGGGAAGTTTGCCATCACCGTGGAGGTCGACCCTCCCAAAGGCTCCGACTACAATAAGATGCTGGAAGGAGCGGAAATGTTGAAATCCCTTGGTGTTGATGCTCTCAATATATCCGACAACCCTATGGCTCGGGTGAGAATGAGCTCGATTGCCTTAGCCCATCTTCTTCAGGAGGAGGTGGGTATGCAGACCATCCTCCACTTCACCTGCCGCGATAGGAACCTCCTGGGGCTGCAATCGGAGCTTATAGGCGCCTCCGCTCTGGGGATTACCGCTATTCTCGCCCTGACCGGTGACCCCTCATCAATCGGCGACTTCCCCAAAGCGACCTCTGTGTTCGATGTCGACTCCATCGGTTTAGTCAAGATAATAAAAGGTCTTAATAACGGAAAAGACCTGGCAAATAATCCCATTGGTCGCCCCACCTATTTCAAGATAGGGGTAGCGGTGAAGCCGGCAGCCGAGGGGCTTGAGCTGGAAATTCAGCGTCTGGAGGAAAAGGTAAAATCCGGGGCTGATTTCGCCCAAAGCCAACCGATTTACGATATCGAGGTGGTAGAGCACTTCCGAAAAAAGACCGCCCACCTGCGCCTCCCATTGCTGGTGGGCATCCTCCCCTTGCGCTCCTATCGCCATGCCCAATTTCTCCATAACGAGGTCCCCGGCATCACCATCCCCAAAAATATATTGAAAAGGATGCAGAAATCGACCCCCGAAGAGGAGATGCGAGAGGGACTGAAGATTGCGTGCGAGTTCGTCCGTCAGGTCAAAGGACTGATCGATGGGTTTTTGTTCATCCCACCCTTTGATAAGTATCATCTGGTCGAAGAGATGATAAGAGCGCTCTGAGGCAGATGAACAACCTTTTCTTATAGACACATTTAACATTTTGCCTTCAGAGCTTAGGAGGGACGCCAGACATCTTCAGCAAAGACCGGAAGAGGAAGCTTCCTATGAAAACTATTAGATGGGTAGCGCTTATCTGCCTGCTCCTGCTTTGGATATTATGTTCGTCGTCGCCTATATGCTCTTATAGTAGCCCTGCTGAAAGGAAAATAGAGCAATCCAACCGCGTACCCGTTGACAAAGAGCTGTATCTTTTTATCCTCAATCCCCAGATGCAAATGCCGGTGGGTGCAGTTGACCTGACCACCCTCCACCAGATAAGCTACCGCTACGAGAGCCGACTGTTTAACCTTTTGCCCATTAAGGAGAAAAACCTTGCCGGAAAGCTCTGGGGTGTCTCTGTCCGCCTGGGAAAAAGCATCCTTATAGACCTGCCTGTGGCCAGGTGGCTTGCCGTGGTGCAGCACGAGGTCTTCGGGCATGGAGCCCGGGTGAGGGAGTTTAGAGGGAAAGCCTCCTATACCCTTTACCACCCCTGGAGCAGCAAGAGGGCCTTCACCAGCTTCCGCCTGCAGGATATCACCATCAGCGACCTCATCCAGTTCACCGGAGGGGGAATAGAGAGCAATCAGGTAATGGCATGGGAGATGGAGCGGCGTATGTATGGAGACTACCCCCTCCACTGCTATGACTGGCTATCCTTTGCCATAAATAAATATGTAGTGAACAACTACATATACCACACTCCTGATCCTCGACTTTACCCCCAGGTTTTTAACGAGGAATACAAAGAAGGGGGTGATATAGCCCACTTCCTGGGAGAGATGAACTATAAATATCACGGGCGTTACGGGATCTTCCCTGAGGAAGTAGACCCGCTGGTGGCTGATAACTATCGAAAAATCAAACGAGAAGCAATCTGGAATCTCCTCGACCCCGCCCTATGGCTGGGGATATACTATTACGGCAGATATATTCTCACCGGAAAGGAGAGGTTTACCCTCCCTATGCTCCCCCTGTGGGGTATGCGGCTAATGGGAGGCACTCGTTACAACCTCACCCCTATTGGAGGGGAAAGATACCTCGACATATACATTAAAAAAGGAGGGCATCACTTCAACTTTTATCTCCGAAGGGGGTCCTTTGAGGGAATGAGCTGGTATGGGTGGGGATGTGGGGCTGACAGATTGTGGAGATATGATAACTCTCATCTGGGATTGAGGTTTGATTGGTGGAACCAGTTAGAGACCGGCGGAGGAGGTAATCTGGAAGGAGAGCTTCATCACTATATAACCCCTGATGTCGGCATCACATTACAGGGGGGTTACAAAACCCAGGGTTACCTAATGGGTAAGGCTGCCGATTCCGGGTTTTACACCTTTTTTGGTGCCCTGGTCAGATTTTAAAGAGGGGGCTCACTGATATGAAGAGGGATGAGTTCTTAGCCCGTCTGCAAGAGGAGATATTGGTGCTTGACGGAGCGATGGGAACCTTGCTGCAAAGCAGAGGACTCCTCCCCCCTGACCAGTTACCTGAAGCCCTTAATCTCCATCATCCCGAGGTGATAGAAAAAATCCACCAGGAATATGTAGCCTCCGGAGCCAACATCATCATCGCCAACACCTTCGGTGCCAACCGTCTACGGCTGACCGAATACCATTTGCACGACCGCCTTGAAGAAGTCAATCGCCAGGGTGTGCTCCTCGCCCGCCGAGCAGCCGGGAGAAGTTCTCTGGTGGCTGGCTGCATAGGTCCTACGGGCAAATTCCTGAAGCCCATCGGCGAGCTGGAATTCGACCATGCCCTCCAAATCTTCAAGGAACAAATAACCTTTCTCCTGCAGGAGGAGCCCGACCTTTTAGTGATAGAGACCATGTCGGATATCCGGGAGATAAAAGCAGCTCTTATTGCCTGCCGGGAACTCACCAGCCTCCCTGTCATCGCCAATATGACCTTCGCTGAAGACGGACGCACAGTGACCGGGACCGACCCCCTCACCGCCTTGACCGTCTGCCAGGCTCTGGGAGCTGATGCCGTAGGGGCTAACTGCAGCACCGGTCCTTCGGATTTAATAGAGGTCATGAGGATAATGGCTTCTGCTACCGACCTCCCCCTGTCGGTGGAGCCCAACGCTGGCATGCCTGAGCTGGTAGAAGAAAAAGTCGTTTACCGCCTCACCCCTGGCCAGATGGAAGAATATGCTGAAAAGTTCGCCCTGATGGGAGTTAACATCATCGGCGGCTGCTGCGGGAGCACCCCAGCGCACACCCGAAGAATTAGTGAAATGGTAAAGAGGCTAAAGCCGATCAAGAGGGAACCGAGGTCTGTCTTAAGGCTATCCAGCAGGACTCGGACAGTGGAAATAGACCGCAGCCTCCCCTTGCGCACCATCGGGGAAAGAATTAATCCCAGCGGTCGCCCCAGGCTCACTGCCGCGCTTAAGTCTCGGCAATACAACCTGGTCAGGGAAGAGGCGCTCAAGCAGATGAACGCCGGAGCTAACATCCTCGACCTGAATGTAGGGGCGGAGGGGGTGGACGAGAAGAAAGCCCTGACGGAGGCGGTGAAGGTAGTCCAGCAGGCGGTCCCTTTACCCCTCTCACTGGATACCATAGACGCCGAGGCGCTGGAATGCGCCCTAAAAGAGGTGGAGGGGAAATGCCTCATAAACTCGGTCACCGGCGAAGAGGAGAAGCTGCAGCGAATCCTTCCCTTGGCCAAGAGATACGGGGCGGCGATAGTGGGGCTCACTATAGACGAGAAGGGCATCCCGGAGAAAGCCGAAGATAGGCTGAGAATCGCAGAGAAGATAATCAAAAGTGCAGCAGACTTCGGCATCTCCCGAGACGATGTTCTCATTGACTGCCTGACCCTCTCAGCAGCCACTAATCCCGAAGGAAGCCTGGAGACACTTCGAGCCCTCCGGCTGGTAAAGGAGAAACTCGGGGCGAGAACCATACTTGGAATAAGCAACATCTCCTATGGTTTGCCCGCCCGCTCGGTACTCAACGCCACCTTTCTCTCTATGGCTTTGGCGGCGGGCTTGGAACTCCCCATCATAAATCCCTATGACCCTTCGATTAAACAAGCCCTGGATGCCGCTAATCTCCTGATGGATAGGGACAGAGGAGGGGTTCAATTTATCCAGACCTATGGTGTCAAATTGGAAGAAGCCCCTCCCGCCGAACTACCAATCCCAGAGAAAAAGCCCATAGGAGAGGAGATGTATCATGCAGTCCTCACCGGCAATCGGGAATCCATTGAAGGGCTTGTAGAGGAGGCTTTACAAAGTGGGATAGCTCCTTTAGAGATTACCAACCGGTATCTGATAGCTGCAGTGCAAGAGGTGGGCCAGCTATTTGAAGCCAAACGATACTTCCTCCCGCAGGTTCTCCTTTCCGCCGAAACCATGCGCCTTGCCTTTCAAAAGATAAAGGCAGCCTTATCAAAAAAGGAATCCCTTCCCCAGAAAGGGACCATCGTCTTTGCTACGGTTAAAGGAGATATCCATGACATCGGAAAAAACATAGTGTCCACCCTGCTGGAGAGCAGCGGCTATCGGGTAATAGACCTGGGCAAGGATGTGGAGAGGGAGAAAATCATCGCCGCCGCCAGGGAGAGCCGGGCAGATATTATCGCTCTCAGCGCGCTGATGACTACCACCATGCTGGAGATGCCCAGAGTGATTGAGGCTGCTCACAAGAGCCACTGCCACAGCCTTATCATAGTAGGCGGTGCGGTAATAACCTCCGACTATGCCGAGAAAATCAAAGCTGACGGCTACGCCAAAGATGCCATCCAGGCGGTAAAGCTGGTGGAAAGGTTAATCAAAAAAAGAACCAAGCCCAACTCCGTCTAAGCTCCCTTTCATCCCCTCAATACATCGATTAAGTGCTTCGCCTTAACCGGGAGCTTCTTTAGTTGAATACCCTGACGGAAATAAATGAGACACCCGGGGCAGGCGGTAACTACAGTATTTGCCCCTGAGCTCTCGATATTTTTCATCTTCCTCTTGTTAATGGCAGAGGCGGTCTGGCTGTGGAAGAAGCTGTACAGACCTCCAAAGCCGCAGCACAAATCAGCCTCGTCCATCTCCACAAACTTCCCATCCGCTATCATCTTCAGCAGCTTACGCGGCTCCTGATCAACCCCCTGGATATGCTTGAGATGGCAGGGGTCGTGATAGGTCAGAATGCCATCGGTAAATTTTGGAAAAGAGAAGAGCTCTTTATGACGCCATAAAAACTGGGAGATGTCCAAAACTTCTATCCTCTCCCCCCTCTTGTTTACAAGCTCATAATACCCCTTCAATGCCTCCCCGCAGGTAGGGCAGGCGGTGACTAACACCTGTATATCCAGCCCCCGGAAGGCTTCCAGGTTCTTCTGGTTCAATTTGTTAGCCAGCTCGGTCTGTCCGCTTAAAAACGCCGGCAGCCCGCAGCACCCCTGCTCTGCCGGCAGCACCACCGAGACTCCATTCTTGGTCAGCACTTCCAGCAAGCTGGTGCCAATTTCAGGCAGGACAAAATTTATTAAACAGCCGACAAAGAAGCCGACCCTCATCCTCTCCCTGGAGGCTTTGTGGGTTGAGGAATATTTGGGGAGGAAAAACTCCCTGGCGATGGGTGGGAACGCCACTCCCCGATTGAGCAGCGGAATGGGATAGCGGAGCCTCAAACCTCTCTCTTTGGGAATTCTCCTCAGAAGAAATTTCTGAAGCCAGCTCCCCAGCTTGAAGGCAAAGTAAAGCCGCTTGCGGGGATAGAAGAGCTCCATAATTAGTTTGCGGGAGAGGGGCATACCTAAAAACCTCGCCAGCTCAGACCTTCCAGAGCGAATGAGCTTGACTACTTCCACCAGGTTGGGGCGATTGGCCTGACACCTGCCGCACATAATGCAGGCAGAGAGGACGCGGGTGAGGTTATCCCCGGCTTTCAACTTATCCCGGGCAAACTCCTCAATCAACGCCAGCCTTCCGCGGGCAACCGAAGCCTCGGCGCCCTCAATCTGGAACACCGGGCAGATGCTGCGGCACATCCCGCACTTCACGCAGCGGAAGACCGCATCCTGCAACTCCGAGAGGGATTGGTCCTTATACATGATATTCTTGAAGAAAGCAGCTCTCTATTTCTCCGACACGGTCTCCTCTATCCACCGCAGATAGCCCTCCCAGCCCCAGGATACAGGAAGGGAGATTATCTCCGGGCACTCGTAGCTGTGGAGACTGCGGATGAGGTCGGCTACCTTCTCCCGCAGAGCCTCCTTGGTCTTTATAAGAAGAAGATGTTCGGTCTCCTGGCAAACCTCATCCTTCCAGTAATACACTGAGCGCACCCCGGCGATAAGGTTGACACAGGCAGCCACTCTTTGCTCTACCAGAGCGCGGGAGATAGCGTGCCCCTCCTCTTCAGAGGAAACCGTGGTGAGCATAACCACCTTATCAGTCATCGCTTCTCCTTAATTATTGTCAGATTACAGTGGTTTCAGTCGAGAATTCTGGCTATCTCATCCTGGCTCAGGGGAGTTATCTCCTCCAGCTTACCATTTCTGCGTATCCGCATCCCTTCCTTTTCTGGTGTCAATCGACCAATTCTCACCGCCTTGACTCCCTCCCTCTCCAGCCCTCCTATCAACTTAGCGGTATCCCGGCGAGCTGCCACGACGAGAAGGGCTCCTGAGGCAATGAGACCCAGCGGGTCGAGACCAAAAGCCTGACAGAGCTGCTCGGTCTCGGAATACACCGGTATGGCATCAGCCTCAATATACATTCCCTTACCGGATGCCACTGCCAGCTCGTAGAGCCCGGTCCATAAGCCCCCCTCGGTAGGGTCGTGCATCCCCTTAACCCTGACCAGACTATTAGCCAGCAGGGCTTCTTTTACTACACTAATGCCCGGCTCAACGAGGAATTGGCGGCACCTATTGATAAACTCCTCCGAGAATCTCCCTCGCAATTCTTCTCCCTTCTCGCGGGCGATAATAGAAGTCCCTTCAATAGCTATACCCTTGACCAGAATCACCTCATCGCCAGCTCGGGCTTTAGTACCATCCACCAGATTCTCTTTAGCCACCTCTCCCAGCATGTTTCCGACCACAATCGGCTGCTTCAGCTTCTGAGTAATCTCAGTATGCCCTCCGCAGAGGGTGACTCCCAGCTCCTTACACGCAAGGAGAATCTCCGAAAAAATCTCTTCCGCCAGCGACTGGTTGGTCTTCCCTTCGGGGAGCAGAATGGTGGCTAAAAACCATCTTGGGGTTGCTCCCAGGCAGGCTACATCATTAGCGTTGATATGTACTCCCCACCACCCTATCTTGCTGCTGGTCAGGGTAATGGGGTCGGTCTTGGCTACCAGATACCGGTCGCTAAAATCGATAACCGCGGCATCCTTTCCAATGCCAGGGCCAACAACCACCCGTTTGTCCTTGATAGCAATCCGTGAAAGCAAGCTCTCCAGATACCTTATCGGCAGCTTGCCAACCTCAAACTTATCCACTGCATACTCCCACAAAAAGAGATGGATACCCATTCAGGGCAAATAAATCCAAGCATTAAATAAATTTAACACCTCAAGGGGACGGTGTCAAATCAATATTACCTCCTCTATTTACAGCTATAAAAAATGAGGCTTCGCTGAAAAAATGTGAACCTTTTTTCCCTTTTATTCGTTATATTATGCAAAGAGGAGAAGCTTCAATGAAAAATGAGGAGGATTAAGATTGAAGAAATTTTTAATCTTGATAGTAGTGGTAGCGATTATCGGGGGAGTGATATACTACTTGAAAATTTCGAGTAAACCTGATGACCCATTAGCCAACGCCCGAACCGAGAAAGTTACCAGGGGAGAAATAACACTCGCTGCGGTAGCTACCGGCAAAATCTATCCCTTAGCGGAGATTGAGGTGAAGTCCAAGATAGGGGGTGTGATCAATGAGTTCTTTGTGGAAGAGGGTGATGTTGTAGAGGTGGGTCAGAAGCTGGCGGAGGTGATTCCCGGTGCCACCCCGTTGGAGATGGTTAGAGCTCGCGAGGACCTCCGCTCAGCCGAGCTGGAGAAAGAGAAAGCCGAAAACAACTACCTCCGAAACCAGCAGCTGCTCAAACAGGGGCTCATCTCCACCAAAGATTTTGACGATGTGAAAACCGCATACTACTTGACCGAGGCTCGCTACTATGCCGCCAAGGCAGAGCTTCAGGTGCTTGAATATGGGAGCAAAGCTTCTCCCGCCAGCAAGAATGAACCCGAACAGGGGACCGAAATGCAGGAGGCGATGAAGAGCATGCTCCTTCGCTCTCCTATTGAGGGGATTGTCCTCAGCCGGGATACCGATGAGGGCACCACCGTGGTGCCCTTAGCTTCGGCTTCGGGCGGGACGGTGATTATGACCATAGCCGATGTCTCGGAGATGTATTTGAAGGGAGATGTGGATGAGAGCGATATGGGGCTAATAAAGGAGGGAATGCCAGTCAGTATAAAAGTGGAATCTTATCCCGAAGAGAGGTTTAATGGAGAATTAATCAAGATCGCCCCCTTAGGCAGGGAGAAGGAAAACATAGTCAACTTCGAGGTAAAGGTAAAAATCCTGGAAGAAACCGACAAACTGCGAGCCGGGATGTCGGCTGACGCCGAAATCATAGTGGAAAAGCACACTGACACCCTTCTTCTGCTGGAAAGCGCCATCATCAGGGAAGAAGGCAAAGCCTTCGTCTACATCCCCGACCCCACCTCCGAAGAGGGGAAAAAGAAAGTGGAAGTAGAGCTGGGCATCAGCGACGGCATCCATTCCGAAATCCTCAAGGGCTTGAAGGAGGGAGACACAGTCGTCATCCCCTGAGAATTGTTGCTATAGCACTCACTTGAGGGTAGATAAAGGATTTTAAAGGCTTAGCCAATGGACTTAAAAGAGGTAGCCCGGCAGGGATTGAGCAATCTCAGGGCAAACAAGCTCCAGAGCATCCTCACCATGTGCGGAATAACCTGGGGAATCACCGCGGTAGTTGTGTTAGCAGGCTGGGGAATCGGACTGCGGGAGATGTTCGGAGAGGGAATGACCAAAATCGGTAAAAAGCTCATATTAGTCTATCCCGGACATACCGGTAAAGAATTTGGAGGCTATAAAGCTGGAAGGGACATCCGTTTCACCCTCAAGGATGTTGAAGCTATCATAGCAAGCTGCCCCTCGGTGGAATACGCAATCCCTTGCATCCGTAGGTACTTCATTACTAAGAAGGGTATTGAGAGCCGCAGTATAGACACCCGTGGAGTGGCACCCGAGGCAAGGATAGTCAGAAACTTCGAAATCGCTCAGGGGAGATTCATAAACCAAGAGGACATAAGGCGCCGCCGGAGGTTCTGCGTGCTGGGAGCGGAAGCAAAGGAGCGTCTTTTTAAATCCAACGATGCCCTGGGTGAAGAGATACGGATAAGGGGGATCAGTTTCAAGGTCATAGGCATTGCCAAAGCCAAGGGGGAGCAGATGTCATCTTTTGGAAGCTGGGATGACGGGCAGATACTGGTCCCCTTCACCACCGCTCAAGCCCTCCTGACCGGCTCCCGATATCTGTGGATGATACAGTTTCAGCCATACCATAAGGAGGAGTCAAAAAAAGCCGAAGCCGAAGTCAGAAAAGCTTTAGCCAATCTCCACAACTTTTCTCCCGATGATGAAGAAGCACTGCAGATATTTAATATTCTTGATTACCTCACAATGATGGAGCGAATGAGCACCGCCCTGAACATCTTTATGGGTGTGGTAAGCGTAGTAACCCTACTGGTAGGTGGGGTGGGGGTGATGAACATTATGCTGGTCTCCGTTGCCGAGCGGACCCGGGAGATAGGGGTACGAAAAGCCATCGGCGCCAAAGCCAGGGACATTTTGCTCCAGTTCTTAGCCGAGGCGGGGACTATCGTCCTCATAGGCGGAATGGTGGGTATCCTCCTGGGGATGGGTATGATATATCTGGGACAAAAGCTTCCCAAACCCAGTAGCTTCTTCCCTGAACCAGTGTTGTCCCCATCGGTATTTCTTTGGGCAATGGCGGTGATGATTGCCATAGCCCTTTTTTCCGGCACCCTGCCCGCCCGACGGGCAGCCAAGCTTGACCCGGTGGAAGCCCTTCGTTATGAATAAATAAGGATATAATGTATGCTTTTTAAAGAGACGTTAAACTTAGCATGGCACGACCTCAGGGCTAAAAAGGGGCGCACCATGCTCACTATGTTCGGAATTCAATGGGGTTTGACTTCAGTGGTGATGCTGGTAGGATGGGGGGTCGGTTTTCAGAAATATTTTATGTATGAGTTTGGCAAGCTGGGGGAGAAGCTGATAATGGTTTACCCGGGAAGAGTGGAAACCGGTCTGGGGGGCTACCGGGCGGGCAGGCGCATCCGCCTCACTGAAAAAGACATCCTCGCCCTGAAGACTACAAACTATCCCTACTTCGAATACATCACCCCAGAAATATCACCCGGATTCCTGACGGTGAAGTATAAGAGCGAAAGTCGGTCGGTACATACCCAGGGAGTTTTTCCCCAAACCCTGGAGATGCGAAACTTCAGCGTAGGGCAGGGAAGGTTTATCAACGAGGAAGACCTCAGACAGGGACGGCGGGTCTGCTTCATGGGGGCAAACATCAAAAACAGGCTCTTCGGTGAGAACAAGCCAGCCGTGGGGGAATATGTCAAGGTCAATGGAATAAGGTTCGCGGTCATCGGGGTCTCCCGCTCCAAAGGGGAACAGTTGAGTGTATGGGACACCTTAGATGACGATAAACTTCTCATCCCCTTCTCCACTGCGCAGATGCTCTTTGTGGGCACCCCTTATGTGGACCGTGTCATGGTCCAGGTCACCAGCAGAGTATATGCCGACCAATGCGAAGAGACGATAAGAAAGACCTTAGCTCCTCTGCATGGTTTCCTCCCTGACGACACCGAGGCTTTGCGCGTCTTCAATATCTCCGAGGGGATGACCGAAATGGAGAGGTTCGGAAAAGGACTGCAAATCTTCCTGGGATTGGTGGGCGCCATCACCCTATTCATCGGAGGGGTGGGGGTGATGAACATCATGCTGGTGGCAGTCAGGGAGCGAACCAGAGAGATTGGCATACGAAAAGCCGTTGGAGCTAAGCGCCGCCATATATTCCTTCAATTTCTGGTAGAAGCCCTGGTTATAACCTTTCCCGCAGGAGGTACGGGGATACTTCTGGGGATGGGCTTAAGCTGGCTGCTGAGTCAATTCCCCCTCCCTCGATTCTTCATGGCACCCGAGGTCTCCCCCATGGTCCTGCTGGTCGCCTTTTCGGTGATGACCGGCGTGGGGCTTTTCTCGGGCACACTGCCCGCCATCCGGGCTGCCCGCCTCCATCCCATTGATGCCCTGCGGTATGAATAAAATACTTCCCCTACCCTCCTTCTTTTAAGCCTGTATGTTCCTGTTCAAAGAAAGAAGGAATCTCACCTCAATTAGATGGATTATGGCTGCGGTGGAAGGGTTTTATCCCAGTTTAAGACCCCGTATTTGCGACAGAGTTCCACCACCTTTTCCACAGGGATAGCCTCCGCCCGGTACCCATCCCTTCCGGTCATAGTAGTAGCTTTGAAAAGGGAGTTGTAAACCGCCTCTTCGGTAGCTTCCACCACCGCCATAAACAGGGGGGACACCATTCTGTTGGTGAGCTCTTCGGGAGAAACCTTCTCCCCTGCTTGGGCACTAATCCTTAGCTCCTTTGCGGCAGAGAAAGCAATCACATAGTCCCCGCTCCCGCTACTCGAATAGGAGCCTGTCCGCGATAATCCCAGCATGGCCCTTTTAGCCAGCCTCTTGAGGTTCCGATGCATCAGGGGGGCATCGGTAGCTACCACAATCATGCACGAGCCCTCTTGCAGTTCCTTGCCTCTTCCAGTATATCCCCGCAACTCCCTGCCCACCGGTGCGCCGTTGATGGTCAAAATACCACCGTAGTTGCTCTGAACCAGCACGCCCACTGTGTAGCCCCCCTGCGACGGAGGCAGCACCCGGGAGGAGGTTCCAATACCACCCTTGAAGCCGAAACAGATGGTTCCCGTTCCTGCTCCCACCGAGCCCTCTTCCACCGCTCCGCTGGCAGCCTTCTCTATCGCCTGTCTGACATGCTGCTTGTTGATGTGTCTTCCTCTGATGTCGTTGAGCCAGCTATCGTTGGTCTCCCCCACCACAGGGTTTATAGACCTGACCTGCTCATTGCCGGGCAAGCTCAGCATATATTCAATCAGCCCATCCGCTACCAGGGGGACATTGAGGGTATTGGTCAGCAAGATGGGTGTCTCAATATTCCCCAGCTCCTCAACCTGAGTGGAGCCCGCCAATTTGCCGAAGCCGTTTCCCACATAGATGGCTGCCGGGACTTTCTCCAGAAAGAGATTCCCTGAATGAGGGAGAATAGCGGTCACTCCAGTTCTTATATTTTCCCCCTCTATAAGGGTCACATGCCCCACCTTCACCCCCTCTACATCGGTAATGGCGTTCCATTTACCGGTGGGCAGCATCCCCACTACAAGCCCTACCTCTCGCGCTCTCGGTTTCTTCTCTCCTGAGTTCTTACCCTCCATTATGCCCTCCCCCGAAGTTGAAATCCCAAGAGTGAATACTAAAATAATACTTAACAATCCCCCTATGATTACCATTTTCCTGAACTTCATATGTTGACCTCCTTTCCAAACAATCTCTTTCTTGAGATTATACCTTAAAACATACTCAGGACTGAAGGAATTCCGTTCTATATATGCTGAAAAATTCCAGATGTTCCGTCGAGGCTGTTGACAGTTATTAAAGAATATGGGATTATATTTTCTGATAATGCGGCAGAATATAAAAAATGATAGAGCGAAAGGACAGACATAAAAACAGGGCATAATCAGCGTGCCACTTTCTTCACTCAAGGAGACAAACAGGATGAAGGACTCCCGAGAATATTTCGATTCCGTCGCCCCTGAGTGGGACCGCATAAGAGAGGGTTACTTCAGCAGCGCTGTCAGGGACAAAGCCATAGAACTGGTGGGCATCAACAGCGAGACTATAGCTGCTGATATAGGAACTGGTACCGGATTTATGTTAGAAGCTATTGCCCCCCTGGCTAAGAAGGTCATCGGGGTAGATAACTCCCCCCGCATGCTCTCCATTGCTCAGAGCAAACTTCCTGAAAAACTGAGACCAAAAGTGGAATTTCGCCTCGGAGAAATGGACCACCTACCCCTCAAAGAAGAGGAGGTTAACGCCGTTTTTGCCAATATGGCACTGCACCACGCCACCGACTCGCTTAGAGCGATAAAGGAGATGAGCAGAGTCTGTGCTCCCGGCGGAGTGCTGGTCATAACCGACATAGAGGAGCATCCTTACGAGTGGTTCCGCCAGGAGATGGCAGACCACTGGCTCGGTTTTCAGCGGCAACAGGTGAGGAAATGGCTTCTTTCTGCGGGATTCAAGGAAGTTGAGGTTGGCAGTGCGGGGTGTAATTGCCGCTGCCAGGATGCCAACGGGAAAGCGATAAGCCTGTCTATCTTCTTCGCTAAGGGTTTAAAGTAAACTACCTCACCTATTTCTTCTTTATTGATACCTCCAATAAGCCACTTAGTAATTGCTCCTGCCTAAGTGCACCTCGCCCTGGGCGTTTACCCCACCGAAGGCTTTGAAGCTGCGGATGACGGTC